>DASZVM010000508.1:0-9163 GCA_035547295.1 Puia sp.
AAGGAGATCCACCGGCAGAAGAAATGGATCGATATGACACATACCCTTGGCGGTGCTTACTGCCGGGTGCTTTCGGGACAACGGAGACCCACCCTTTCTCCGGATGATGGCATAAAGCTCGCTGCTGAATGTATCGAAGCCTGTCTGCCCTATGCCGCCGAACGGGGCGTCACCCTTATCCTGGAAAACCATTACAAGGACGATTTTTGGGAATATCCCGAATTCGCACAAAAGATGGACCTGTTCGCCCGGCTGGTGGACAGCATCCATCATCCCAACTTTGGCGTAAACTACGATCCCAGCAATACCTATCTCGCCGGCGAAGACCCCATGGACCTGCTTCGCCTGGTATCCCATCGTGTAGTGACCATGCATGCCAGCGACAGATACCTGATCCAGGGTACGATCGAAGACCTGCGGAAGGAGGAAGGAGGCGTTACAGGATATGCCGCCCGGCTCCGTCACGGTGAAATAGGAAAAGGGCTAAACGATTACGATGCTATCTTTACAGAACTGCGAAGGGTTGGATTCGACGGTTGGATCAGCATCGAAGACGGCGTGGAAGGAATGCCCCAGCTGGAACGGAGCGTAACCTTTCTCCGCCGGAAAATAAAAGAATATTGGCCATGAATGCACGTTTGCTACATACATCCCAATGCTACCTTGGCGAAGGCCCTTGCTGGCACCCCCGCCGGAACAGCTGTTTTTGGGTAGACATCGAGAACCGGCGTCTCTACGAATACGATTGGCCCGCGGGCGCCCATATCCGGGACTGGACATTCGAACGCCGGATATCCCTGGTCGTTATTGATACGGACGACAGGCTGATCCTTGGTATGGAAGGCGGCATCATGCGATTCGACCCGGATACGGGTGAACGTCACTGGCTGGCGGACGTGGAAAAAGGATATGAGAAACACCGCTGCAATGACGGCGGTGTGGACCGCGAAGGACGTCTTTGGATAGGCACCATGCAAAGGGATTCCAGGCCGGGCGCCGCCTCTCTTTACTGCATCGGCGAAGACCTCGTCCCTGAGCAAAAGATCACAGACGTCACCATCTCCAACGGGATCGTCTGGTCAGGGGACGATACGCACTTGTACTATATTGATAGCCCGACGAGATGCGTGAGATCGTATTTATATGATGCGGCTTCGGGTCATATCGAATTCGAGAGGATCGCGGTGCAAATTCCCGAAGGCATGGGTGACCCTGATGGCATGGCCATCGACGAAGAAGGCATGCTATGGGTAGCTCTTTGGGGCGGCTATGGCATCTACCGCTGGGACCCCCGCACGGGCGCCATGCTGGACGCCGTCAAAGTGCCCGCACCACACGTCTCTTCCTGCGCCTTTGCCGGCGAAGCGCTCGACCATCTTGTCATCACCACGGCACAAGAGCATCTCACACCGCAGCAGCTAAAGGAATATCCCCACAGCGGGGACGTCTTCGTGACGCAGGTCCCTGTAAAAGGAACGCCGGGCCGGCGATGTAAACTGTGACTATTGTTAAAATATAAAATACCCCTTATGTCAAACGATCTCAATGGAAAGAAAAAAGTTTCCAGAAGGACTTTTGTAAAAGATGCTTCCCTCGCCGCAGGCGGCTTTATCATCGTACCCAGGCATGTGCTGGGCCGTGGTTTCATCGCACCCAGCGATAAGTTGAATATCGCCGGCATCGGCGTGGGCGGTAAGGGAGCGGGCGATCTGAAGGAATTCGCCGAAAGCCCGAAAGTAAATATCGTCGCGCTTTGTGACGTGGATGACCGCCGTGCAGCCGACAGCAGGCAACGTTTTCCCAAAGCAAAATATTATAAGGACTTCCGTGAGATGCTGGACAAGGAAAAAAAGAGCATCGACGCCTGCTCCATCTCCACGCCGGATAACGTCCATGCCATCGCAACACTATCGGCCATGCAGCTGGGCAAGCATGTCTATACGCAAAAGCCGCTGACACACGACATCTATGAAGCCAGGCTGCTTGCCAATGCGGCCCGGCGGTATAAGGTCGTTACACAGATGGGCAACCAGGGCGGCTCCAGCGACGGGGTACGCAAGGCAAAGGAAATGTATGACGCCGGCATGCTGGGCGAGGTGAGCCAGGTATATGTCTGGACCAACAGGCCCGTATGGCCGCAGGGCCTTCCTACGCCCACCGGCCGCTTTGATGTCCCGAAAGAGCTGGATTGGGATTTCTGGCTGGGACCTGCAAAATACATCGACTATCATCCTTCCTATCTGCCCTTCAACTGGAGAGGATGGAACGCCTTCGGGACAGGTGCGCTGGGTGACATGGCCTGCCACCTGATGGACCCTGTCTTCCGTCTGCTGCCCATCGATTTCCCGACTTCCGTAGAATGCAGCGTACCCACCTCCTGGTCGGATGACGGCAAACAGGCAAAATATCCGGACGGGTACCCGGCTGCTTCCATCATCCATCTCAACTATCCCCGTAAAGACGGGAAGGGTAATATAAAGCTCACCTGGATGGACGGGGGATTAATGCCCATGACACCGGATGAGCTGCTGCCCGGCGAGCCATTCGGCGGCTCCGACGGAGGCGCTTTGTTCATAGGCTCCAAATCGAAAATGCTGGTGAACTGCTATGGAGAGAACCCCCGGCTCCTTCCTTCCAAACTTATGACAGAGCTGACGATGCCGCCGGCCGTCCTGCCCCGCGTCCCTGAAGGACATTATCAGCAATGGGTGAACGCCTGTATAGCAGGTTACGGCAAAAGCGTTACCAGCTCGCCTTTCGAATATGCGGGACCATTCACCGAAAGCATCCTCATCGGCAACCTCGCCATCCGGAGCTGGAACCTGGAAAACCCGAATGCGAAAAGCAAGCAGGAGCGCTATCCCGGAAGAAAAAAGCTGCTTTGGGATGCCGGTGCCATGCGGATCACCAATTTTGACGAAGCCAACCAGTTTGTAAAACGGGAATACCGCAGCGGATGGAGCCTGTCCGCATTTGAAAGCTAAGGTCTGATGGCAGCGGGGTCCATCGCCACATGCTTGATGGACTCCCCTTCCCCTTTCCGGCGAAAGGAATAGGTCATGTGGAGCATGCCGTCTTTTGTCTGAATAAGACACGGATACGAAAAGCTGCCGGTCTTACTTTCATCATTTTCCAGGTCCGTCTTCCACTTCCACGTTTTGCCCTCATCATCGGAAAGCATGAGGGTAAGACGATATCTGCCGTCGCTGATGGTATTTCCCAGGAATGCCCACCGGCCATCCCGCAGCGTCAGCAGCTCCACGCTGGCAGTGTTCGGTATATCCGTCTTACGGGCAGCCGTCCAGCTAAAACCGCTGTCTGAAGATTCGCTTGTCTGTACCATCGTCGGCTCGTTCCCGCTGTCACGCATAAAGGCTACGATATGCCCATCACGCTTCAGGGCCAGCGCCGGCTGTATCGGCCCCCTGCCCACAATGGGAAGGCTCGGCCGCCAGGTGCTGCCGTTATCATCAGAGATCGCCATAAGAGATAGGTTGAATCCATCGGAGTACAGCGGTAAAAGTATCCGGCCCGAAGGCAATTGCAGGGGTTTGATCCTGGTCATCCATCCAATGGATCTTTTCTTTAGGTCTTTTGCCGCATCAACGATCATATCATCATAACGGGGAGCGTATCCTCCCCAGCCCGTGCCATCATGAGGAAGCTCCCTGAACCTGGCGGCCACTTCTTTTGCAAAACGGTCATCTGGCTTCAGCAGGATATTATCCTGCCAGTTCCATATGGGCGGCCCTTGCGCCAGGTAGTCTATGGAGGTTTTGTACCGGATGATGGAATATTCCCAGGCATTCGCCTCCACGGCTATCCAGAACAGGAATAATTTACCCTCATTGTTGAGAAAAAGCACCGGGTTACAATCCGGTATGTCCCGTGTGTCGGCCATCAGGAATGGCCGGCTCCATTCTTTTGCACCACTGGTCAGCCGGGCGCCCATGATCTTTACATCGTCGGCCCCCCGCTCGCCGCTGCCCTGAAACCAGGCCGCAAGCAGATCACCATTGGACAGCCCGACCAGGCTGCTGCCATGCGTATGCCGGTCCTGGGGCGGGAAGATCAACTCTGTCTGGGCTCTTCCGGGAGAAGCGGCCCCCGTGACCGCCAACATGCATATCATTACTTTGACAAAGTGCATCATTTCCAGTTCTTTCTTCCTGGAGAAGAAAAAATGGTTTTCATACTCATCCTCAATGTTCCGCCAGCTTCAATTCCGCCTCTTCTTCAGCTTTTCTCTTCGAAGCGACCTTTTCCTGCAGGAACTGGAAGATGACAAACAGCACCGGGATAATAAAGACACCCAGGATCACACCCGTCAGCATTCCCCCTACGGCGCTCCATCCAATGGAATGGTTGCCCTGCGCCGATGCTCCCTTTGTAAAGATGAGGGGCAGCATGCCCACGATAAAAGCAAACGAGGTCATCAGGATGGGGCGAAGCCTGAGCTGTGCCCCTTCCAATGCGGATTGTACGAGGCCGTGTCCCTGCCGTCTCCGTTGTACCGCGAACTCAACGATCAGGATGGCATTCTTCGCCAGCAACCCTACCAGCATGATCAATCCGATCTGTACGTATATATTGTTCTGTAATCCTGCAAATCCAACAAAGGCAAACACCCCCAGGATACCCGTCGGTACCGTGAGGATCACCGCCAGGGGCAGGATATAGCTTTCATATTGGGCCGACAGCAGGAAGAATACAAACAGCACGCTGAGCAGGAAGACGAACGCCGTCTGGTTGCCTGCCCTGATCTCTTCCCTCGTTATACCCGTAAACTCATAGGCATATCCCCGGGGCAGCGCCTGTTTTGCCGTTTCCTGCACGGCCTTGATCACATCCCCCGTGCTGAAACCGGGCTTGGGCGTAGCGTTGATGGTGACCGCATTGTACAGGTTGTTGCGGGTGACCGTCTCAGGCCCATACACACGGACAAACTTTGCCACCGACGTAGCCGGCACCATTCCACCCGTACCATTCTTTACATAGATGCCGTCCAGGGAATTGACATCCCTGCGGTAAGGGACATCGGCCTGCGCCATTACCCGGTAGTACTTGCCAAATCTGTTGAAGTCCGAAACAAAGCTGCTGCCGTAATAGATCTGGAGGGTATTCATCAGTTCGCTGATAGATACGCCCAGCTGCTTTGCCTTGGCATCATCCACTTCGATGGTGTATTGCGGGTTGCCCGTATTGAAGGTCGTAAAGGCCGAAGCTACCTCTTTTCGTTGCGATAAGGCGCCGACAAACCCCCAGGCCGTCTGGCCCAGCTTTTCCAGCGAACCGCTTGCCCTGTCCTGCAGCATCATTTCCACACCGCTGACATTACCAAAACCCTGCACCGTGGGGAAGTTTACAAAAATGGAAAAGGCGTCCTTTACCTGGTTCGTTTCACCGATCAATCTGCCGGCGATCTGCTCAGGCTCTTTTACGGGGCCTCTTTGATCCCTGTCCTTTAGCCGGCAGAAGACCACTGCATTCGGCGACGCAAAAGAATTGGTGACAAAGTTCAATCCATTTACGTTCCAGGCGTCGCTGGCCGCCCCATCCTGCTTGACGATGTTGCTGATGGCGTCCGTAGCGCGTACGGTCCTGCTAAGGCTGCTGCCCGCGGGTGTCTGGGCCACGGCTACGATAAAACCCTGGTCTTCATCGGGAATAAACCCGGAGGGGGTCCTTTTTACCAGCCAAACCGCCACTACGGCAACGATCACCAATCCTAATATAGGTACCCATTTATAACGAATGAGGAACTGCAGGCTTTTTACATATTTTCCCGTCATGGCCGTAAAACCCGCATTGAAGGCCGAAAAGAACCGGGCGGCCAGTCCTTTCTTTTTTCCATTTTCCTCATGGGGGTTCTTCAGGAACAAAGCGCACAAGGCCGGGCTCAGCGTCAGGGCATTCAAGGCGGAAATAAGGATGGCGGTAGCCAGCGTAAACGCAAACTGTTTGTAGAATACCCCCGCCGGCCCCTGTACGAAGCTCACGGGCACGAATACCGCCGCCATTACAAGGGTAATGGAGATGATGGCTCCCGATATCTCGCTCATAGCTTCTGTCGTTGCCTTTCGGGGCTTCAGATGCTCACGCTCCATCTTGGAGTGGACGGCCTCTACCACCACGATGGCATCGTCCACCACGATACCGATGGCCAGCACCAATGCGAACAGGGTCAGCAGGTTGATGCTAAAGCCAAACAGGTTCAGGAAGAAGAAGGTGCCGATGATGGCGACAGGCACGGCAATGACAGGGATCAGCGTGGACCGGAAGTCCTGCAGGAATATAAAGACCACTATCGCCACCAGGATAAATGCAATGATCAGGGTCTCTTTTACCTGGCCGATGGATGCATCCAGGAACTCCTTGGCATTATACATGACCTTGAAATGCATCCCCGCAGGCAGGTTCGCATCGAACTCGTTTATCTGGCGCTCCAGCTCCGTGAGGATCTCATTTGCATTGGACCCCGGTGTCTGAAGCACGCCAAAACCCGATGCAGGCTTGCCGTTGAGCTTATTGGAAGAGATGTAGGTATAGGCCCCGAATTCGATACGGGCCAGGTCTTTCAGACGGAGCAACGACCCATCGCTGTTGGCCTTTACGATCATATTCTCATATTCGTCGTTCTTGTTCAGCTTGCCCTTGTATTTGATGACATATTCGAACGACTCGGGACTACTCTGACCCAGACGGCCCGGCGCTGCCTCCAGGTTCTGATCCTTGATGGCGTTCAGCACGTCCTGGGGAGAAAGGTTATTGGCCGCCAGCCGGTCGGGCTTTAGCCAGATCCGCATGGAATAGTCCTTGGAGCTGAACACTTGCGCCTGGGCTACACCGGGAATACGCTGCAGTTGGGGAATGACGTTTATACGCAGGTAGTTCTCCAGGAAAAGCTCGTCATATTTCGCGCTGTCGTCGCTGTACAGACCCACGAACATCAAAAAGCTGTTCTGTATCTTCTGGGTGGAGACGCCTGCCTGTATCACTTCCGGGGGCAGCTGGCTGTTGGCCTTTGACACACGGTTCTGCACGTTCACCGCATCGATGTCCGGGTTGGTCCCCTGCTTAAAAAAGACCGTCAGGTTCATGGTGCCGTCATTGCTGGAATTGGAGGTCATATAGCTCATGTTCTCCACACCATTGACCGCCTCTTCGATGGGGACGGCCACCGTACGCGCCACCACTTCCGCATTGGCGCCCGGATAGACGGCCGTCACCTGTACGCTGGGCGGCGCGATCTCGGGAAATAGGGTGATCGGCAGTGAGAACAAAGACAGCCCGCCTAACAGCAACAGGATGATGGAAACAACCGTGGATAACACCGGCCGCTGGATAAATCTCTTTAACATAACTTTTTTTTTGGATAATGGTTGATCAAAGTGGCTTCGCCTTCAGCAAACTGTCGGTAGAGATCATTTGCGGTGTAATTACCATCCCATCCCTTAACCCGCCCATCAGCGTGGTGGACATGGAGGCTAACACGACTTTGTCCCCCTGCTTCACGCCATCCGATACAAAATAATAGTTGGTGGTCCTGCCGGAAATACCCAGCGGCTTGGTGACGATCTTATTGCTGTCGGCCACCGTATAGACAAATACTTTACCCTGCATTTCAAAGGTAGCATCCTGCGGCACCACCAGGGCGGACCTGAAAGTGGTGGGTATCCTTACCTTTCCCGTGCTGCCGCTGCGCAACATCCCGTCGGGATTGGGAAAGCTCGCCCGGAACCTGATGGCGCCCACCGCCTTGTCGAACTGTCCTTCTACGATCTCCACTTTCCCCGTATGGGCATAAACGCTGTTGTCGGCCAGCACCAGCTGAACGGGCGGCATGCTCTTTATCTTGTCGGCAACGGTATTCCCGGGATATTTCTCCTTGAACTGGAGGAAGTCAGGTTCGCTCATGGAAAAATAGACACGCATATCCTTTGTTTCAGATACGACAGTGAGGGCTTTATCCTGGGCCTTTGTGACGAGGCTGCCTGTCTTATAAGGGATGATCCCCACGTACCCATCGCTGGGCGCGGTGATAGTGGTGTAGTTGAGGTTGATACGGGCAGCTTCCATCTCCGCCTGTGCCTGCTCCACGGCAGCCTGGGCATTGGCATACGTCGCCTGGGCCGACTTCAGCTGTACGTCGGACACTACCTTGTTCTCCACCAGGGGTTTTATCTTGTCCACGTCTATCTGCGCGCTTTCCATCCTGGCTTTAGCAGCCACCAGTGCCGCCTTTGCCGTGTTCAGCTGCTCTTCAAAAGGCCTTCTGTCGATGAGGAAGAGGGGCTGTCCCTTATGAACATAAGCGCCTTCATCCACTTCTATGTCGGTGAGGTACCCATCCACCTGGGGCTTTATTTCAACATCGCGTTTGCCCTGCACTGATGCCGTAAAATCCTGGTATATCGTGGCAGGCAGCGCTGTAGCCGTAGTTACAGGCAGCGAAGGGGGGGGCATGGCTCCGGCGCCGGCGGGGGCGCTTCCGTCCTTGCAGCTGTACAGAAGAGTAATGACGGCAAGAGAGCAGCCTGCGGCTCTTAGGAATCGGGAAAGCTTCGCATTCATTTTATAGGAGTTTAAACAGTTCATAATGTATCCGATGCGTAAATTTAACAATGTTAGGCATTTGAGGAAAATAAAATCTAACAATGTTAGATGTTTCGTCCCGGGAACGGGGGTGGGATGTCCAGAATGCCCCCGGGAGTGGAAAAGGTTTGTTATGCCGTCCCGTGATCAGTAAGCGTCTGAAAATTCGAGTATGTTTGAGCTCATTAAGTCAAATATAAACCCAATCGATAATAATATGATCGGCAACACAGGGCATCGTTAGCGAATGATATTTTGCCTGAAAATGTTTGGTTATATTCTGAAGCTCCACAATATAGCATGAGGCAATAAGGGAACATTGTTAGAGATTTATTTTAGCTGGTTGTTAAAGATAATCATTAATTGCGCCAGTGTCTGGTTCCAGTTGAAGATTCTGAAGGTCCGTTAAGACTTGCAGCCAGGACTTAGAGCCCTCACTATGGCCGATATTCAGGCCCAGCAGCTCTTTATAACCTTCTTGGTTCAAGACGATGGTACAGTAGTCTGAGGCAGGACAGACACGCTTGTTCCATCCATCATGAAGGATCTCGTGGTATTGCCGATGGTG
>DASZVM010000509.1:0-3854 GCA_035547295.1 Puia sp.
ATCTTTTCATACAGGGCATGACATAGCAAGCCCCCGGCCCGTTGCACACCTTCGCAAAAAGTCCTGTCCTGCCAGGGTGCCGGTCTATTTCCCCAGGATCAAAAAGGGCGCCTGCGAGCTTTGCTGTTTGCTGACGATGCGCAGCACATAATATCCGTCTGCCAATGAGGTAGTGTCCAGGGGCAGCTGGGACAACGGAAGGTTGTATTTTCCCGAAGGCTGTGCTCCCAGATCCACTGTCGCCAGACATTGTCCCACAAGGTTCAGGATGGAAAGCGAAGTTTTCCCATACACGGGCAGCTCGTATTCCACTATGCTGTTCCCCCGTCCCGCGGGGTTTGGATAGATCCTGATACCAAAAGGGTTGCGGGAATAGTTCACATCATTGGTTGCCGTCGGCACTGTACCCGTCGGGTTCTTGCTGACATAGACCCTGTATTCGCCCGGGTTTAACGTAAATGATTGAGCGCTGCCGGTGGCACTGAAGGGTTCGCCCGTGAAATAATTGAACCAGGTACCGGTGATGGGGAAGGTCAGCGATCCGCCGGAGGAGATGACATCGAAGTTCCCGATCACTGCCACGCTGAGGCTGTCGGTGGAGGCTATCAGGGTCTTGACGGCTCCGGTGAGACTTGCATTAAAGACAGGGGGTACCGCCAGCTGTGGATGATCAGCCCGCAATTTCAACATGGCGGCGTATACACTTCGCAGTTTTGCGCGGGAAGTGTCCGACAGATAAGGCCAGCCGGAGGGTTTCGCATCCGTTCGGCAATTCGCATCCACTGTGCCGTTGCCGCAGGTGTTGATGGAATGATCATATCCCAGCTCGCCAAATTCCCAGAGCATTTTCGGACCGGGCAGCATGGCCCAGAAGACGGTGGCAAGCGCGTTGCGCTGCAGACCGGTGGAGATGGTCTTTATATTATACGAACCGCTGCTATTGCCATATTGCTCATTCTTATACATCAGTCTCTCCTCATCATGGCTTTCCTGATAGACCACCCGACCGGGCTGGTCCCAGCCGAGGTTGGTATATACGCCGGCGCTGAGGTCCCAGGTGCCGCCGCCGGGCGAAGGCGTCCCGTAGCCCATTGTAGCCTGTGCAAAATTATCGTTCATGTTCCCCCAGAGCAGCATGCCCTGGCCTGCTTCCACTTTTTCCTCGCTGTTGTCGGCAAACATTTCCAGGATGCAATAGCTGCCTGGAGAGATGGTCTGCAGCTGCCGGTAGATCGTATCCCAGATGGCGACCCTGCTTGCATCATAAGCGCCCCATGCGCCGACATCGCAATTGTTGCCCATGGCATCGCAGGTCCTTTTTTGTGTAAAGCCCTTGGCCAGATCGAAGCGGTATCCGTCGATGTGGTAATTGTTCAGCCAGTGCGCCAATACCCGCTGCGTGAAAGTTTTTGTAGCCGTGCTCTCATGGTTGAACTGGTAGCCCACATTGAACGCATGGGTGGGATATTGATTGAACCAGGGATTATCCGCGGCAGGGATACCTTTTGTATTATCGAAATACAGCTGTACCATGGGGCTGCTGCCAAAGGAATGGTTCAGCACCATGTCCATGATCACGGCCATGCCCTGCTGATGACAGGCATCGATGAACTGTTTGAGGGCCGTCTCCGTGCCATACACTTTATCCGGCGCAAAATAGAAATTGGGGTTATAGCCCCAGCTGCCGGCGCCTTCAAAATTCGTGAAGGGCATCACTTCGATGGTATTTACCCCCAAACGTTTCAGATAGCTCAAAGTGTCCTTCAGCGACTGCCAGTTGGAGGGGGCGATAAAGTCCCTTACCAGCAGCTCGTAAATAACCAGGCCTTTTTTGTCCGGGCGTTGAAAATCTGTCACCTGCCAGGTATAGGCCGGGCGTGCGGTCTGGAGAATGCCTGCCAGGGTGCCGGCTGCTTTGGAGGGGAAGGTTTTCAGACCGGGATATGTAGAAGCGGGGATACCGGGATCCACGTTCTTGTCCAATATCTTTTCAGCGTTGTAGTCCGCCACGGTGATGGAGTCGTCCACTATATACTGATAGGCGTATTCCACACCGGGTGTAAGACCATGGATCGTGAGCCAGTAGAAATTGCTGTCGGGGCTCCTGTTCATCACGTAGTCCGTCTGTTGGGTCCAGTTATTAAAATCCCCTGTGACGAGTATCCTGTTCTTCTGTGGCGCGTATAATACCAGGACTGCGGAGGTGTCGCCCGGGGGATAGTTGATACCTTCTTTCATCCCTGTGGGGATCGGGGCTACATTCACTGCCCCTGAGACAAAAAAGCTGATGGTGTCGGCGCGTGTGGCTGCTCCGTCATCGGCGGTCGCTATCATCTGCTGGTTGCCGGGGGCAGTGATATGCAGGGTATAGGTCAGCGAACTGGCGCCGGCAGCTGTTGTTACCTGAGTGCCGTTGTAGTAGAGACTGAGCGTTGCCGTCTTATTTGATACGTAGCTCACGTTCAGGGTGTCGCCGACGGATCTGTTGATCGCCTCCGGTACAGGCGTGTATTTGGGCTGTATGGGAGGAAGCAGAAAGCGGGCAGACAGGCTGCTGCCGTCGTATACCTGCACATATATGTCACTGCCGTCTGTATTGCGCTGAACCTGGCTGCCATTGCCATTGCGGAAAAGGATCGCAACCCGGAGGATCTTCTCCCCTACGGGGACACCGTACCAGGCCCTTATCCCGGGTATGGTGAAGGAATATTTATTATTTCCCAGATAGGTTGCGGCCAGCGCGGGATTTGGCTGATTGAAGTCCTGGTTGAACTTTACGTACCGCCAGTTGGTCTGGCTGGTGCTTTGGTCCGTGATCACGCCTGTATGTACATACACATCGCCCGTATTTGCGTAATTGAACAGCCCCTGGTTACCTTTAGCGCAGTCTACGATAATAGTGACCGCGCCCGTGTCGGCGGGAAAGCCGGGATCCGTCGTCAATAATTGCGAAAAAGCTGCCGGCCCTGTCAGGAGGGCCAGCAGCAATAGTACGGGAGATGATCTTAATATCATGGTTTTTACTATTCGGCCTTATATGTATGGTTATATTCGTCTATCGTCACCGTATAGGTGCCTGAAGCAGTAACCAGGATATTACCTCCGCCTTCCCTGGCTGTTCCTGCCATCGGGCTGGTGTCGCCCCCGGTACCACCATAGTTATAGTCCCAGGTACCTTTTACCATCAGGAACTTGAAAGCCTTGCCGCCTGTCAGCGGAACACTGGTGATCTTCCAGACGCCATTGCCCTGGTAGGTCAGCTCCGGCAGATTGGGGCTGGCGTTATCCCAGCCGCCAGCGGTAGCATCTCCGATGAGGTACATGTGCCAGGATTGTATCGTGTATTTCGGGTTCATTACATTCGTGCCGTCCCAGACGACCTTGTAGGTGCCTGCGGAGGGGATGTCGGGCATGTTGTCGGAGCCGTTTATTACAAAGCTGCTGCCGTCCGCGGACCCGTAGCTTCTTACTTCCCCGGGTGTGTTGGAGCCGTCATTCCAGTGATCGCCGTCGATCATCTTCCAGGGGCCGGTGGAAAAGCCATAGACGCCCATAAACATATTCGTACCGGTGAAGTTCATCTGTGCCGTGGGGAATACGCTGGGAGGGTTCCAGTCCACATTTGTCACGGCGCCGCCGACAAAACCCATACGGCCGGTGCTGATGTCATATTTCTTCGTGTCTATATTGGCTGAGATCCGGTAGACGCCTGCATTCGTGACTTTCAGGTTGGTGCTGCCGTTCAGCTCCAGGTTGCCGGCACCTCCATCTCCGTAACTGATATCCCATGATCTGCCCTGGGTGAATTTGAATTCTGTATTGGCGGGCAGGTAGATATAGATCCAGTACATCTT
>DASZVM010000510.1:0-3485 GCA_035547295.1 Puia sp.
ATGACGGCGCGATGGTCTCGGGCAGCAATTCGGACGGAATGACCAATGAGCTAAGGTTCGAGTCGGGCAGCGGCACGATCAAATGTGGTTTTTACCTGGGCGGTAAACAGCATGTGCAGGAGCTGGGCCTGCTTTTCGACACTTTCTACCAGCTGCATGTACCTTTTATCGAGCGCAACCGGAATACACGCACCTATATGCTCCGGGTGCTTTCGGAAAAAGAGCTGGAAGCGTTCAAAACGAAATATGGATATTAATGTAACAGCTTGAATATGCTGCGCAGGCTGTTCTCCGAGGCATCCGCCATTTTCAATTCAAAATAAGATTCAAGCAATCCATTCTGCATATCTCCGGCAGTATAGGTCAGCCTGTCCAGCGCACCCAGGAAGTGCAGCAGCTGCTGGGTCTTTGGCGTGGGGTTGGGGTAGATCTCCTGCATAAAAGCGATAATGGCCTTTACATCCACTGCCAGGCTGAAGGCATTGGTCCTGACACGATCGTTCACCAGATCGTTGCTGCTATGCACAGCCGTAGTGCTGAAGTATTCATCTGTCAATGTCTTGTTCTTTCCTGCCACGAGGATATTGTCCTTTAGTGTGTAGGTGGTTTTCATCTTGCCCATGAGATTACCGGCAGAATCCAGCTTCAGCTTACCGGCGAGCTTCATGAATGCGGCAGGATCGATGGTGGTTACAAAAAAGATATTCGGGTTACCCTTACCGCTGTCGGGCAGCGTGGCAGGCTGCATGCCGGCAATAAGGAAGTCCCCTTTGAAGGCTTTTATCACATCGTTTATGGTAAGTCCCTTGGATGACAGCGCGGAGTCGAACGTTTTGCGCAGGCCGGATCTTTCCAGGAATTCCGTCAGGAAAGCAGGGTCGAAGTGAAGGTTGACCATTCCCAGGATAGCTTTGCCTGGCAGACGGTTGATGAGGTCCGTATTCAGGGGCCTGCTGTTCAGTATCCTGTAATTTTTCAAGGAATCCTGCGGCACTTTTGTCGTTGTGAGCATGGTGATCTTTCCCGGCTCGAAACGAAGGGCCGTCAACGTATGCAGACCTGTGCTGCGGGTCATGGAAATGGCATTTTTATCTTTCATGGCCTTCTTTTTGACCATTTCCATCAGCTTGTTGGCGCCTTCACCATGAGGGCCCCACATGTGAAAATCGGCATCATCGGAGAATCCGGCGGTAAAGACGGGGTCAGCGGTATAGATAGTATTGGTAAATCCCCGGAGAGCGGCCATGCTCATTCTGCCGGCCTTTAAGGTGTGTGCCATGGCTATAGGAGCTTTTTTCTTGCCCGGAGCGCTTTTCTGTATGGATGCGGCTACCTCTTTGGCGGCCGGTGTTACAATGGTGATGACAGCCAGCTTGTCGTCATAGGCCATAACTGTTTTATCCTTGCCGATCAGCCGTCCGCCTGCTGATGCCCTGGCCGGACCTTTTGCCATGGGTAAAGGGTGGAGGTCTTTTTCCATACCATTCATAAAGGCAATGAATTTCCCGGAGTCGGTGAGATGGACGAGAAGGGTGATATAGGTGGTGCTGTCGTATTTGTTGTCACCACCGCTTTGAGCGATAAAGAGGTCCTGGCGGATGTCGACCCCTGCCAGGGAGGGGTCTTTTAATATATCCATCACCTGCTGGTTGGAGGTGGATTTGGAGGGAGGGATGGCTGATATGAGGTCTTCCCAGCTGACCTTGGATGTCAGTGCCGGGAGATTGATATGGTAGATCCTCTCTGCGTTTGGCGGCAGATGCCGGAACAGGGGGTTGGGGTTTTGGGCGGAGACGAATATGGTTGTAAATAGGAGGGTTGCCAGCAGGCTGCTGGGGCGTAGGGCTTTCTTCATAGATTGATTTGTTAGTGTCTAAAGATAGGTATCCTGGGGATTATCACATTATTTTTCCAGGTGCTTTATTTGTTCATCGAAACCCGATAGATAGTCGCGCCAGTCTTGTTGCCCAATCCGCCATGGTCATGGGGATCTGGCGTTTAGCCTGGTTCTCGGCGTAATCAAGGTACATGCTTACAATGCGATTTAACTCACCCAGCTCTTTTTCGGAGAGATAATTCTTGGCTACGGTGACGTCGTGTTTCAGAATTTTTCCCTTGGGGGCGTTCTTCCAGGTGGTCAATCCCATATTGGGCTGAGTTGCATTGGCCCGTTCAGCAATAAGTTCAGCGGCAGTGTGTCCTGTGATGGCCCAGTGCAGCTTATTTTGAACTGTTTTATAGAAGGTTTGGGTGAGAGGGGCTTTGGGATCATAATCCAGGCTGCATTGGGCGTAGATATCTGTGATCTTTTGGTAAAAACGTCTTTCACTGGCCCTGATCTCACGTATTCTTTCAAGCAGCTCGTCGAAATAATCTTTACCGAACTTCTTGCCTTGTTTGAGCCTTTCGTCGTCCAGGACAAAACCTTTTATAATGAATTCTCTCAGGGTTTTTGTGGCCCAGATACGGAATCGGGTGGCTTCGTGGGAGTTGACCCGATATCCGACGGCGATGATGGCGTCGAGGTTATAGAAATTCGTAAGGTATGCTTTGCCATCATCGGCAGTTATCCGGAATTTCCGGATAACTGAACTTTCTTCTAGTTCATTGGTTCTGAATATATTCTGTAGGTGTTCGCTAATAGTGCGCACATCCACGCCAAACAATTCCGCCATCTTCTTCTGAGAAAGCCAGAAAGTCTCCTCTTCAAAAAAGACTTCGATATGAGTCTTTCCCTCAGGGGCGGCATACAATAATATTTCAAAGGATTGCATGGACGCAAAGATAAAACAGGATAGATAGCAACCGGGGTCAAAAATCAAACCCCACCAACTCATCCCATCCCACGGTCTTCTGCTCACCCGTCCCAAGGTCTTTTACCTTGCACTCACGCTTACCCAGCTCCTCGCTGCCAAGGATGGCCGCATAGCGGATGCCTTTTTTCTCCGCGTATTTGAATTGCTTGTCGAATTTGGCCTGTTCGTGATAGATCTCGGCAGGAATGCCTTTTGCCCGCAGCTGCCGCACCAGCCCGACAGCAGCGCGTGACTCGGCGTCGCCAAGGTTAAAGAAAAGGATCTTTGTACCTGTATGGACGTCCTCCGGGAAAAGCTTTAATTCTTCCATTACATCATAGATACGGTCGACCCCGAAGGAGATGCCTACGCCGGGGATGTTGGGTACGCCAAAGAGACCGGTGAGGTCGTCATAACGTCCGCCGCCGCCGATGCTGCCCATCTGGACCGTGGTGGCTTTTACCTCGAAGATGGTGCCTGTGTAATAATTCAGCCCACGGGCCAGGGTGAGGTCGACGATGAGAGAGGTCCCGCCGGCATATGCCAGGAGATATTCCAGCTCGGAAATACCCTTGATTCCCATCTCATTTCCGGCAAAAAGAGCCTTCAGCTGCACAAGCTTGCCCGTATTATCTCCGGTAATACCCAGGTATTGTTCGATAGCGGCCACCTGGTCATTGGACAGCCCCC
>DASZVM010000511.1:0-5622 GCA_035547295.1 Puia sp.
TACGGTCATTTCATTCAGTGTTTTATACATTTCATACATTACCGCCTTGCTATGCGCTCATTGGGTGACTAGCTTGGCGGTATGAAGAGAATACTGAAAATCGCCAAATGGACGGGCCTCATACTGCTGACCCTTTTCACAGGCCTCTCCCTGACCATTGCATCCCGCCAGAACCTCCATTATGACGCCCCCTATCCTGATATCCATGCCTCTACAGACAGCGCCGTCATTGCCCGGGGTAAGCACCTCGTCTATAGCTCTGCCCACTGCATCGACTGCCACCAACGGGCCAATGCCGACTCGCTGATCGCCCTGGGACAGGAAGTCCCCCTCTCAGGCGGCGTCCTTTTCGATCTTCCCGTGGGTAAGATCTACTCGAAGAATATTACACCGGATAAAGAAACGGGCATCGGAAGATACACGGATGTAGAGATAGCCCGGGCGTTGCGCTATGGGGTACATCCCGACGGCACAGTCGTCTACGACTTCATGCCTTTTCACAACACAAGCGATGAAGACCTTACAGCGATGATCTCCTATTTACGTGCCCAACGCCCCGTCCATAACGCTGTCCCCGATCACCAGCTCAACCTGATGGGCAATGCCGTAAAAGCATTCCTGGTAAAGCCCACGGGTCCTGTGGGAGAGGTGCCCCGGTCGGTGTCCCCTGATACAACGGCTGTCTATGGCCGCTATATAGCCATGCACCTGGCGGAATGCAACGGCTGTCACACAAAAAGGGACATGGCCGGCGCCGTCATCGGCGAACCCTTTGGCGGTGGCAATAACATCGAAGGCTTCATAACCCCCAATCTTACACCCGACCCCACCGGAAGGATCTACAAATGGACAAAAAGGGACTTCATCAGCCGGTTCCGCAAAGGCAAGCTCATACCCGGCAGTCCCATGCCCTGGAGATCTTTTGGCCGCATGACGGATGAGGAGCTGACGGCGCTGTACAACTTCTTAAAATCCCTGAAGCCCGTGCACGATGCGCCGGCTGCGACAGCAGCGGCTCACTAGTCCAATGGTCTGACCATGATGTTCCTGAAGTGAACGATGCTGTTGGGGTCATGTCCCTGTAGTGCGAAAGTGCCGCTGGAAAGTTTTCTTCCGGCCATGTCCGCGGGACGCTCTACATTGTCAGGCTCTGTATAATCGACGACTATTTTATCATTGATCTTGATGATCACTCTCTTGCCCTGTACTGAAAAAGATTCCGTATACCACTCGTTGTCCTTTACATATACTTCCTTTACATCCTGTACGGCATACAGACTTCCGGTCCTGCGCCAGTCTGTGTGGGAGTTGTTCACCTGCACTTCATAACCTTTCGAAGGCCAGCCGCTCTCCTGGTATTCTGTGTGGAAGTAGATACCGGAATTGCTGCCCGGTTCTGTCATGACCTCGGCTTTGAATTCGAAGTTCTTAAAGTTGTGGTCTTTTACAGGCCCGACATAAAATAAGTGAGCGGTATTCCCATGCGCGATGATAGTGCCGTCCTTTACCGAAAAAGTCTCCGCGTTATTACCTACTTTCCAGCCATCCAGGTCCTTGCCGTTGAACAGGGAGATCCACCCTTGCCCCGAAGCAGGATGAGAAGAGCCGCAGGAAAGCATTCCAATGGCGATGGCGAAGGCAATAAAACAGCGTACTTTGCTCATATTATGTCTTTATTTAGAGCAATTTAGGGCTATAAGATTTTAGCAAAACCACTAAAAAATATCTAAGGCCGCATAGGATCTTCATGATCAAATTAACGTAAAAACGCACAATATTTGTATCAAAAACAGACGGCCGGGTAACGAGCATGCACAATAACATAGTAAATTTCAATAAGTTATCAATCTGGCATTTACTTAGCGATACTACCACTGCAAAATATCAGGCCCATGTTCAGAAACTACTTCAAAATAGCCTTTAGAAATCTTCGCAGGAGCAAATTCACCACTACCATCAATATCGCAGGGCTGGCCCTCGGCATCGCCTCCTGTCTGCTGATCATCCTTTTTGTACAGCATGAGCTCAGCTATGACCGATATAATGAAAAAGCCGATCGCATCTTCCGGGTGGTGTTGCGTGGAAAAATGCAGGTGGGTGAGCTCAAAGAGGCCAACGTGATGCCTCCTGTAGCAGCCACCTTGAAAAAGGACTTCCCGGAGATAGAGGAGGCCACCCGCATACGGCCCTATGGCGCCCCAAGGATCGTCTATGGCAATAAGCTCTTCAGGGAGGATCAGATCGCCTACGTCGACTCCAATTTTTTCCGTGTCTTTACCGTGCCCCTGATCAAGGGTAATCCCAATACGGCCCTGGTGGACCCCAACACCATCGTCATTTCCCGGTCGGTTGCAAAAAAATACTTTGGCAATGAAGATCCCATCGGCAAGGTGGTGAAATTCAAAGACAATAAAAACACCGCTGTCGTCACGGGCATGTTTGATGAGATACCTGACAATTCCCATTTCCACTTTGGTATCCTGGCCTCCATGTCCACCCTGCCTGAATCCAGGGAACCCTCCTGGCTCAGCTCCAATTTCTTTACCTACCTGGTCCTGCCGGAGCATTACGATTACAAAAGGCTGGAGGCAAAGCTGCCCCAGGAGATCGACAAATATGTCAGTCCCCAGCTGCAGCAAGCCCTGGGCCTTACCATGGAGCAGTTCAAAAAGAACGGCAATTCCATCGGTCTTTATCTACAGCCCCTGACGGACATCCATCTGCATTCCGATCTTACCGGGAATATAGAGCCCACCGGCAACCTTAGCTATGTATATATCTTTGGCGCGGTAGCCATCTTTATGCTGCTGATCGCCTGTATCAACTTTATGAACCTCTCTACTGCCGCCGCCTTCAAGAGGGCCAGGGAGGTAGGCATCCGTAAGGTGATGGGTTCTGTCAAAGGCCAGCTGATCCGTCAATTTCTGCTGGAGTCGCTTATGCTGACGGCTATTTCCCTCGCGCTGGCCCTGGTGCTGGTGGGTATCGCCCTACCCTTTTTCAATGACATCACGGGACAGCATCTCGACCTCCGTCTGTCCACCCATCCCTGGCTCATCCCCGGATTGCTGGTCCTGGGGCTGTTCACGGGTCTGCTGGCAGGCAGCTATCCCGCCTTTTTCCTCTCTTCCTTCAATCCGATCACCGTGCTGAAAGGCAAGCTCACGGGTGGAAAAGGCAGCGCCGGGTTTCGCAGCGGGCTGGTGGTATTCCAGTTCTTTATTTCCATCAGCCTGATCATAGGCACCATGGTGGTGTACGGTCAGCTGTCCTATATGCGGAACAAGGACCTGGGCTATAACAAGGACCAGGTGCTGGTCATACAGGAGATCTTTTGGCTGGGTGATAACAGGAATGCATTCCGTCAGCAGCTGTTGCAGGATCCCCGTGTGCTGAGCGTAACCACCTCGGGCTTTCTGCCGGCCGGGCCTACCAATGGCAATAACTTCTTTGCCTATTCGGATAACAAAAAGGACCAGATGATCAAAAATCTGTGCTATGACGTGGATGAGAACTATATACCCACTCTCGGCATGACAATGATGAAGGGACGTAATTTCTCAAAGGGATATGGGTCTGATTCCACGGGCATCATCGTCAACGAGTCAGCGGTCCGCGCCTTTGGATGGGAAGGTAACCCGTTGGGGCATACGATCACACATACCGAGAACAACGGTGTCGCCACTACTTTCCATGTCATCGGGGTGGTGAAAGACTTTAATTTCAGAAGCCTTCATGAGCAGATCACCCCCCTGGTGATGAAGCTGGGTCCCGACTACAATAACTTTATTGTAAAGATCAGGACAAAGGACGTCAAAGGGCTGTTGTCTGCCCTGCAGCGTCAGTGGGCAGCCATGACAACGGAGTCCGCTTTTTCCTATTCCTTCCTCGACCAGCGTTTTGACAATATGTACAGATCGGAGCAGAATATCGGGCTCATCATGGGCATCTTCGCCGGACTCACCATCTTTGTAGCCTGTCTTGGTCTTTTTGGTCTGGCCACTTTTACGGCGGCGCAGCGTGTCAAGGAGATAGGCATCCGCAAAGTGCTGGGAGCGGATGTCACGGGACTGGTGGCTCTTTTGTCAAAAGACTTTTTAAAGCTGGTGGGTATCGCCTTCCTCGTTGCGGCCCCCGTGGCCTGGTGGGCGATGAGCCGCTGGCTGGAGGATTTTGCCTATCGCATTACCATGAGCTGGTGGATATTTGCCGGGACGGCTTTCCTGTCCCTCCTGGTGGCGTTGCTGACCATCGGCTCGCAGGCGCTAAAGGCGGCGATGGCCAATCCGGTGAAGAGCCTGAGGTCGGAATAGAGATGATATCGTATTTTGCCGGCAAAAAAAACTTTTCATGAACACCCACCGCCGGCTTGCGATCCCATTGAGATCATAGACGATCTTCCCATCGTCGATGTCATTGAGAAAAACGCTCACCTTTAATACCTTTTCCATGGAAGAGCCCGCCGTCTTTGCTTTTCCAGAGTTGACCTCATTTAAAGGTTTTGCAATTTATTTGCAATAAATACACGCAGATTTTGCAAGCCTAACCCTGTTTTTTCGCAGCCTCGGCAGCATGCCGGAATTCGACATTGTAGATCTTGCAGAGCAGTAAAAAATAACTGACCAGCAGCGGTCCGAAGATAAAACCCCAGAAGCCGAAGAGCTTTAATCCAACGATGACACCCAGGACGGTGATCACGGGATGGATATCCCCGATCTTCCTCAATAAAGTGATCCTTGCCAGATAGTCGACATTCCCCGTAACGACAATGCTGTAGATAGCCAGTCCGATGGCAGGACCTGTATGCCCTCCTGAGAATTGGGCTACCACCAGCGGCACCCATACGATCATGGTCCCCACGATGGGGAAAAAAGCGAATATACCTGTCAGGAATCCCCACAGCACAGGATCTCCCAGACCAAAGATCTTGTATCCCAGCGCGGCAAAAAGCCCCTGGATGATGGAGATGAGGGGTATCCCGATGGCATTTGCACGCACCATATTCTTGGTCTCCTTTGCCAGCAGGTCGATGTTGCCTTCTTTCAACGGGATATATTCCTGGATCGCGTTCTCCATCTGCCGTCCTGCCGTAAGCATAAAATAGGAAAGAAAGAGCATCATGATAAGATTGCCCAGCATAGTGGCCGTGCTGTTCAGCAAGATGGGAATAAAATTGGTGGCGAATTTCTGCAGCTGCTGGATATTCTGCTGTGACAGGATCTCCTGTCCTGTCCATCGTTGCACCTGGTCGGCAAAGGACTGCAACACCTGCATTACTTCATGGGTATTGGTGAACAGGGAATTGATCTTCCCCGACAGCATTCGTACCGAAAGCCATACGGGCAGACCGATGCAGATAAGAAAGCCAAGCATAAAAAGAATGGCCGTCCATCCTTTCTTCCATTTTCGTCCTTCCGTCAGGTGGAAATAGAGATCACGGCTAAGGATATACAGGGTCACTGCACCCAGGAAGCCCGGAAAGAAATTATACAGCTCCAGGAAAAGCACAACGGCAAGAGCGAGCACGATCACCAGCAAAAAGAGCTGCCGTAGCTTATTGTTATAACTATCTGCCATGCATACCACATTTACATGATTGGCCTATATTTACGCCATGTTTGA
>DASZVM010000512.1:0-4772 GCA_035547295.1 Puia sp.
ATCGTCCCTTCCATCACAGGAAAGATCGAGCTGGTATACGAAGGAGAGCAGGAAGGCCCCTACCAGGTGGCATTCAACCTGCTGGAAAAGTCTTTCCGCAGCCAGTTCATCAATTACTTCCCCAATCCCGATCAGCTGAAAAAACGCAAGGCCGATACAAAGGATGAGAACCCCTTCCGGTCAATCACCCATTGGTTCGATAAAGGCAATCAGCTGAACCTGTTCTTTAATACAAAAGACGAAGACAAGATCCAGCAGCTCTATAAGGTGGACGGACTGCATGCCCTTGTCAAAAAATATTTCAAGCTGGCAAATGAAAGAGAGGCAGCCTTATTGATGGAGTTCGTATTGCACGGACTGGCGGCTTATTCCCTCATCAGTAAAAAAGTGGTGGAAGGAAAGATAGAGTTTAAGGACCTCATCGGCTCGATGGTGAACCTGGGCTCTTCCGGCAGCAGCTTTGGCAGCGAAGAGGAGGACCTCGACGACTTCAATTAAGACGGGACGTCACTCATCCTGGTATTCATTCGTAAAACCCGTGATAAAGTCCCTGAACGAACTACAGACAAAACGATAGGAAGACGGCTCCCTGGAGTCGTTTTCCTGTTCAAATACATAGATGCTGCCATAGTCGGCGGGCGCGACGGATAGTACGAACAGGTTATCGTAGGGGTCGGCGGCAAAAGGGATCATAGCTTTCAGATCGATACCTTCACCGCTGTTCTCCCGCAGCAGCCTGTCGATGGTCAGCTGTCCGTATTTGATGGGAAGGAACCAGTCGATGGCGTATACATACTCATCCCCTTCAACCGCATCGAATGGCGGATAGCCTCCATTATGCTGAAGATAGAACTCAATAAATTCCCCGGGCAGCGTGATCTCCCATTCCGTTGCAAAAGCCTCCATATCCGCCACGGTCAATCCCTGCTCCGAGCCCTCGAATTTTTCCATATTTAAGAGATTATATTTACTTCCCGTTCCAACTCCACGCCAAACTTTGCCTTTACGCTTTCCAGTATCTCTTCGCTAAGATCGTAGATCTCCCGCCCCGTGGCATGTCCGTAATTCACCAGGACCAGCGCCTGACGCGCATGACAGCCTGCATCCCCTTTCCGGTACCCCTTCCATCCGCATTGCTCGATCAGCCAGCCTGCTGCCAGCTTTATGCCTACAGGACGCGGATAGCCCACGATATCGGGGAAAGACGCCTTCAGGGCATCCAGCTGCGCCTGCGAGACCGTTGGGTTCTTAAAAAAACTCCCCGCATTTCCTATTTGTGCGGGGTCGGGCAGCTTCGACCGGCGGATGCGGGTCACGGCTTCCGAGACTGCTTTTATGGTCAGCTCATGAACTCCCATCTTTTCCAATTCCATCCGGATGTCCCCGTATTCCGTATGGAAATGGGGAGTCTTTGGCAGCCGGAAAGTGACATCGAGGATCACGAACCGGTCTTTGTGCCTTAGCTTGAAAGCGCTCTCACGATATCCAAACTCACAGTCGTTGAGGCTAAAAGTATATACTTTTTTTTCTTCCAGGTGATAAGCGGACAGTTCATAAAAGACATCTTTCAGCTCAACACCGTAAGCGCCGATGTTCTGCATGGGTGCGGCCCCCACACTGCCGGGTATAAGCGAAAGGTTCTCCAGACCGGGCCAGTCCCTACCCAGCGTATATTGCACAAAGCCATGCCAGCTCTCCCCTGCTCCTGCCCGGACATATCTGTATTGCCCGTCTTCCCGGATCAGCTCGATACCCTTTATCCCATTGCGAAGCACCAGCCCGTCAAAATCCCCGGTAAGGAGGATATTGCTGCCGCCGCCAAGGATCAGTAATGGACCCGGCCGGGCGGCTAAGACTTCCCCAAGAGACGACTGGCTGTCAAAGCCGGACAACCATCGGGCCCTGACGTCTATTCCAAATGTATTATAATCTTTAAGGGAGACATTCTCTGTGATCATCATACCTCAAAAATAATGATTTACACGGCATCCACATCCGGGATGACCACTACGCTCCTGAATTTCGGGTGATTGTGAAGGATAGCCGTCTGCTGCTGGATCGCATGCTTGGCAAAAGTAATAGTATGCCCGTCCTTGGGCAGCTTGAGCAATAATTACATCATGAACTGGTTGCGTATACGCGCCACCACCGGCTCCGCGGGCCCTACGAGATAAGGGCCAAGGTCCTGTTTCATGCCATTCGCAAACAGCTGTGCCGCGGACTGCACCACCTCCTTCGTCTTATGCCTGAACGTCACCAGGATGATCCGGGAGAACGGAGGATAAAAGAATTGCTGCCTGGCCGCTATCTCATGCTGAAAAAAGAGCTTGTAATCATGCGCCCTCACATAGCCCAGCACAGGGTGAGCGGTATTGGCCACCTGTATCAGCACTTTCCCCTGCCCGTCCATACGCCCCGCACGACCGCTGACCTGTTCCATCAGCTGAAAGGCACGTTCATTCACCCTGAAGTCTGCAAAGCTCAGGATACCATCCGCATCCAGGATACCCACCAGGTCGACATGCATAAAATCCAGTCCTTTTACCACCATCTGCGTACCGACCAGCACATCTATGCGCTGTTGCTCAAACTGCTGGATCAGGCTGTCATGGGCCGTCTTACCCCGAACGCTGTCGATATCCATACGGGCGATACGGGCCTTGGGGAACAGATCTTCCAGGTATTCCTCGATACGCTCAGTCCCGAAATTACGCTGCACGAACTTATGGTTGCCGCAGGCTGCACAGGTGTTCAACGGCGGGTATACAGTCCCGCAATAATGACAATGCAGCTTGTTTGTCAGCTTATGGAAATTGAGGGATACATCGCAGTTGCGGCATTGAGGAATCCACCCGCATACCTCACAGACCTGGTAGGGTGAATATCCGCGGCGGTTTTGAAAAAGGATCACTTGTTTGCCGGCAGACAAAGATTGCCCGATGGCTGTTTGCAGGTTAGGACTGAGAATGACCTTTTCGTCCTGCCGGGGGACGGATTGCGGTCCGATGTCCCCGCCGGGTCCCTTCTGGTCCTTGACGGCTTTATGGCGTACCCTCTTCGTATCGATGATCTCTATCTCGGGCATCCGAACCTGCCCGAACCGCTCCATCAGCTCCACCAGACCGTATTTGCCGTTCACCGCATTGAAATATGTCTCCACGGAAGGAGTGGCGCTGCCCAGAAGCACTTTTGCCTTGAACAGCGAAGCATAATAGACCGCTGCATCCCGGGCGTGATAACGGGGCGCCGGCTCCTGCTGCTTGTACGACGCATCATGCTCTTCATCCGCAACGATAAGACCAAGATCGTTAAAGGGCAGGAAGAGCGATGACCGGGCCCCAAGGATGATCTTCAGCTCACCGCTGCGTATCTTGTTCCAGATCTCCAGCCGCTCGTTCTGGCTGAACTTGCTGTGATAGATACCGATATAGCCTCCGAAATGTTTTTGCAGCCGGCGTATGATCTGGGACGTCAGCGCGATCTCGGGCAACAGATAAAGTACCTGTTTCCCCTGCCGGAGGACCTTTTCGATCTGACGGATATACACTTGTGTTTTACCGCTGGAGGTAACGCCATGCAGCAGACAGACAGGACGCTCCTGCCAGGCCTGTTCGATACCTTCGACAGCAGCCTGCTGTGCCGGGGTCAGCTGGAAGTCGATCTGGATATCACGGGGCAGGTAACGCAGCCGGTCGACGACCCTCCGTTCGATCAGGAGCACCCCTTTATCCACCAACCCCTTTAGCTGCGCATCGGAAGCCCCTGATTTCTTTAGCAATGAAGCCTTGCTGACCGTCCCTTCCGTCCTGAGCAGATGCAGGTAAGCCAGCAGCAATTCCAGCTGTTTGGGCGCCCGCCCGCCCCAGTCGTTGAGCAACGGGGCCAGCTTTTCCTCATCGCTATACACCGGGTTCAGCACCACATAGCTTTCTTTTTTGGCCGTATAGGTATCTTTCAGGGCTTCCCATACAAAGCAGACCTTTTTTTCGATAAGCTTTTTGATGATGGGATAGACGTGGTTGGCGTCCAACAATTGCTGGACCTCGGTTATTTTCAGCTCTTTTTTGATGTGGAGAGCTTCGGCCACAACGAATTCGTCATTATCGAGATGGGAAAAATCATCTCCTGTCTCTTCATTAAAAACAAGGATGGTTTCACTGCTCAGCTTAAAATGGGCAGGCAGGGCGGCGGCCATGACCTCCCCTTCGCTGCAGAGATAATACCCCGCGACCCACTCCCACAGCTGCAGCTGCGCCGGATGGAGGATGGGGTCCTGGTCCAGGAGGTTGAGTATATCCTTGGGTTCAAAAGCTTCCGGCTTGTTCCGGTGCAGCCGCTTGACTATACCCGCATATTTTTTGTTCTTCAGCTGCACCTCCACCCTGCACCCTTCGCGGATGGATATACGCCATTGCTCAGGTACGGACCATGTGTAATTTTTTGGCAGCGCCAGGGGTATGATGACTTCGGCGTACATTAACCGGCAAAGTTACTCATTCTGATCCATAACGCCCCGCGTTCTTCCAGCGCTTCTTCCATCATCCGGAAAACCTCTCCTTTCAGCGCCGGCAGGTCCTCCATGGTCAACCCCTCCACGCTCACTTCCGGAAGATATACGGTACGTATCCTGCCGGGGGTAAGGCTGAAAATACTGGAATAATGCATCCGCTCATAGGTGTCGAGAAAAAGTATGGGCTTGACAGGCGTCCGGGTTTCGATAGCGATGCGGAATGCTCCATCGTAGAAAGCCTTCAGGGCCCTGTCCGTTTCGT
>DASZVM010000513.1:0-2646 GCA_035547295.1 Puia sp.
GTAGGCGCCATCAACTGGGGTTTTGTGGAAGGGAAGACAAATACGATCTATGCGTGGGACACGCCTATGCCGGATGGCAGCCAGCCTATAGAATGGTTCCATGATATTTTCCGCAAGGATGGGACGCCTTACAGGCAGGATGAAGTGAACCTGATAAAGAAGCTAAATGGGGTGAACTGATCCATGAGCGATAAGATCACAAAGGTGACCATTCTGGACATAGCCCGGGAGCTGAATATTACCGCGGCTACGGTGTCCCGTGCGCTGAATGATCATCCCGGGATCAAGGAGTCTACGAAGAAGGCGGTGAGGGAGACGGCTATCCGGCTGAACTATAAGCATAACAGGATCGCTTCTTCCCTGCGGCTGGGCAGATCGAATATCGTGGGCGTGATCATTCCCAGCGCGGAGATCAATTTCTTTGGTTCCGTCGTTCATGGTATCGAGAAGGTAGCGGGCGAGAATGGCTATACTGTGCTGATCTATCAGTCGAATGAGCTGTACGAGTATGAGAAGAAGGGGATACAGACCTTTCTTCAGTCCAGGGTGGATGGGGTATTGGCTTCTATATCGAAGGAGACGATCAACCTGGATCATTATAGCGAGATCCGCAACCGGGGGATACCGCTGGTGCTGTTTGACCGGACGGATGACAAGTTGGAGGTCTCTTCGGTGGTAGTGGATGATTTTGCCGGGGCGTACCAGGCCACGAGTCATCTGATACAGAACGGGTGCCGTCGCATTGCGCATATCGCCGGGCAGCAGCATGTGAATATTTTCAACCTCCGGCTGAAGGGGTATATCGAGGCGTTGAATGTCCATAATATCCCTGTCAACGAGGACCTGATCGTGCATGGGAAGGTGAGCATCGAGTCGGGCAGGGAATGTATGAAGCATCTGCTGGCGGATGCTTTGCGGCCTGATGCGGTTTTTGCGGTGGAGGATTTTACTGCGCTGGGGGCTATGCAGACCATCAAGGCGGCGGGGTTGAAGATACCGGAAGATATTGCCATCATTGGTTTTGCCAATGAGGCGTTTGGGGAGTACCTGACCCCTTCCTTATCCACGGTGAACCAGCAGACCGTGACGATGGGAGAGGAGGCTGCCAGGCTGCTGTTTGAAGGGCTTCGAAGCGGGGAGCCTTTTCATGCGCATCCCCGGAAACTGGTGTTGAAGCCGCAGCTTATCTGCCGGGAGTCGAGCATGAAGTTCCAGTTATGAAGTATATAATCTTTTTAATGTGCATGGCCGGGTGTGCCGGTTATGCGCAAACGGTAGTCGAGTGGCCGGCCGGTGGGGGGCAGCGTGGGCGGATCGTGCTGGGTATGCGGGATGATAGTGCGTTGATACGGAGCGTGGCGGTGGTGAAGGGGGGTGTAGTACGGGAGGTGATGCGGGATGTGGACCCCAGCTTTTTGCTCCGGGTGGGGAGGCGTGACCTGGTATCGCAGAATGGGTGGAATATATTTTTTGACAAGGTGCCGTTGAAAGGGTACAAGACCTACCGGGTGGAATTGTCCGGGAGGAAAGCGGTCGTTGCACGGGAGGGGGGTAGGACGGTGGTGAAGATAGATGGTGTGCGTGCGCCTGGTTTTACGGGGCGGTTGGAAATAACGCTTTATCATGGATCATTATTGATGAATATTGCGGCCGTGGTAAAGACCGAAGAGGATTCCACGGCCATTTTATATGATGCCGGTCTGGTGAGCCGGGCAGTGTTGGATTCTGTTGGATGGTATGACGTGGAGGGGCATTGGGTGGCCCGGCCCGGCAGCGAGGGGGATAGTGTAAGGAGCGAGGCGGTGAAGTACCGGGCGATCGCAAGCGGCCCGCTGGTGGTTTTTCCCCCGCCTCATCAATATTTTTATCCTTTGGATGAGGCATTCAACCTGCGTTTTGTATGGTGGGACCGGCATGGCATCGGTATCCGGCAGGATCCTGAGGGGGATCATCGTTATGTTCCCTGGTTCAATGCGCCGCCGGGTACAGAGCAGCGGCTGAATTTCTTTTGTTTGTTGGGGCGTGGGATGCAGTCTTCGATGGATGAGGTGAAGGCGTATACGCATGAGGACAGGTACAAGCCGTTGCGGGGTTATAAGACCATGTCCAGTCATTTTCACAATGAATTTATTACAAAGGTGGTGCTTGCGGGGAAGCCTGTGCCGGAGCGGCCTGCCTTTGTCAAATATTTCAAGGAGGCGGGTATCGATGTCGTTCATCTTGCCGAGTTCCATGGGGTGGGGCATCCGAGGGGGCCTGATGAGCGGCGTTTGAAGGAGCTGGATGCATTGTTTGCGCAATGCAGGCGGCTGTCGGACCGGGAGTTCCTCTTGTTACCTGGTGAGGAGCCCAATGAATTTTTTGGGGGTCACTGGCTGGCTTTTTTTCCCAGGCCTGTGTACTGGATCATGTCGCGTCACCAGGATGCGCCATTTGTCTCCGAAGATCCTGTCCGGGGCAAGGTTTACCGGATAGGGAATGCGAAGGAGATGCTGGAACTTTTGGAGAGGGAGCGGGGGCTGGCCTGGACGGCACATCCCAGGACAAAGGGGTCGACAGGGTATCCGGATAAGTATAAGGGGGAGCCATGGTTCCTTTCGGACCGGTGGCTGGGTGCGGCCTGGAAGGCGCTGCCGGCGGATCTTT
>DASZVM010000514.1:0-6024 GCA_035547295.1 Puia sp.
CTGCTGACAGGCAACGGGCAATACTTTCCCAATGATAATACGCTCAATCTTGGCAGGGAGCTGAAGCTGCTGGGTATTCCCGGCGCAACGTTGCCGGGCGAGCATTTTATGCAGATACGCCGGCTGGCGGAAAGCATACAAAGCATTTTCCGATGGTTTGACGCCGAAAGAAAGACCGCTTATCCGGCCCTGGCAAAAGTGATCGCCCATACGCACTACGAAAAAAGCATCATTGCGGCTATCGATGAGGTCCTGGATGAATCCGGTGTCGTAAGGGACAATGCTTCCGAAGAGCTTGCGAATATCCGGATGAGCCTTTACCGCAAGCGCAACGAATTAAGACGGGTGTTCGACCGCATCCTTTCCAAGCTGGCCAAGTCAGGATATGTGGCGGATATAGAGGAGTCCTTTCTCAACGGCAGAAGGGTAGTGGCCATTTATGCCGAGCACAAACGGCAGGTGAAAGGCATCCTGCATGGCGAGAGCGATACGCGCAGGACCTCTTTTATCGAGCCGGAAGAGACCATCGAGCTGAACAATGAGGTCTTTTCGCTGGAGCATTCCGAGAGCAGGGAGGTGAACCGTATCCTGCGGGAGCTGACCCAGCGGTTGTCGGTACATGCCCCTTTATTGTCCGTATGGCATGATGTGCTGGGTGAGTTCGACTTTATCCGGGCCAAGGCACGGCTGGCGACGGATATGAACGCCAGCTATCCCCAACTGATGGATAAATCATATGTGCATCTGCGGCAAGCCTATCACCCTCTGCTGTATCTGTACAATCGAAAGAATCAAAAACCTACCATACCTACCAATATCTCGCTGAACGAGAAAGACCGTATACTCGTTATCTCGGGTCCCAACGCAGGTGGTAAGACGGTGACCTTAAAGACCGTGGGGCTGCTGCAGCTGATGTTACAAAGCGGACTGCTGGTGCCTGTACATCCCGACAGCGAGATGGGGATCTTCAAACAGCTGATGATCCATATCGGGGATACCCAAAGCCTGGAGTTCGAGCTGAGCACTTACAGCTCGCATCTGAAGAACATGCGTTATTTTATGGAGAATGCCAATGGCAGGACCCTTTTCTTTATCGATGAGCTGGGCAGCGGCAGTGATCCTAATCTTGGCGGAGCCTTTGCGGAAGTGATCCTGGAAGAGCTGGTGAAAAAACATTCCTTTGGCATCGTCACCACGCATTATCTCAACCTGAAAGTAATGGCGAACAAGACGTCAGGCATCGTCAATGGAGCCATGGCCTTTGACGAGACGAATCTGATGCCTTTGTACAAGCTGATCATCGGCAAGCCGGGCAGCTCTTATACTTTCTCCATTGCCGGGCGCATCGGGCTGGAGCCACGGCTGATACAACGTGCCCGCACCCTGGTGGATGAAGACCATTTCCGGCTGGATAAGCTGCTGAACCGTACCGAACAGGACCTCCGGCAGTTGGAGCAGCGGGAAAAAGAGCTGCACAAGCTGATGAAAGAGAATGAGAAGCTGAAGAAGGAAATGGAAACCCTTATCCATAAAGAGAAGCATACCCAGCAGGTGGAGCTGCTGAAGCATCAGAATAAGATCACGGAAGAAAGATTGGTCTATCTGAAGGAAATGGAACGCAAGCTGCGGCAGATCATCTTCGACTGGCGCAAGGCCGAAGACAAGAACGAGGTGATCAAACAGATGCAGGCGCTGCTGTTCAAGCAAAAAGAAAAGCAGGTGAACGAGAAGGTGCGGAAAAAATTCGATGCCCGTTATGAGGAAGTGGGTGGAGACGCCCAGGTAGGGCAGAAAGTGATGATGAAGCAGAACCACCAGGTGGGGATGGTAAAGGAGATCCGCGGCAAGAAGGCCGTGGTGCAGGTGGGGCTTATTCCTATCACGGTGGGACTCTCGGATCTTACGGTCATACGCGACAAGCCGCAGGAAGAGGCGGCGGAATAGACCGATGGTCTTCTGCCAAAGGATTTGCTCACTCCGTCCTCAAGCTCTTTACGGGATTCGCCACGGCCGCCTTTATCGCCTGGTAACCGATGGTAAGCATTACCACCACCAGGGCCGCGGCACCCGACCATGCAAAGACCTGCCAGGAAAGGGAAGTCCTGTAGGCGAATCCATTCAGCCATTGGCGCATGAAATACCATCCGGCAGGAGATGCAATAAGAAATGCAAGCAATACCAGTTTGATAAAATCCATGGACAGGAGATGGACGATATTGACTACGCTGGCTCCCAACACTTTCCGTACGCCTATTTCTTTCGTACGCTGGATAGTGCTGTAGGAGGCAAGACCCAATACGCCCAGACAGGAGATAAAGATGGCCAGGACGGCAAAGTTCAGAAAAAGGCTGCCGAAGTGATCTTCCGATCTGTATTGTTTGTCGAAAAGCTCATCCAGGAAAGTGAACTCAAAGGGACGATTGGGGATGATCCTGTTCCAATGGCTTTCGACTGCCCTGATGGTTTCCGGCAGCCGGGCCGTCGACATTTTGATGGAAATGATCCCGAATTGTTCCGGGAGTATGCGTAATACGAGGGGCTGGATATTTTCTACCAGGGACCTGTAATGAAAATCCTTTATTACCCCGATGATCGTTCCCTTTTTGCCTCTTTGTTCCCATTTCCGTCCCAGGGCTTCCGCCGGGGAGTGATAGCCCAGCAATCCCAGTGCGCTTTCATTGATCATCATGGCCTGGGTGCTGTCGGTGGAAAGTCCTTTTGTAAAAGCCCTTCCAGCTACTACTTTCAGGTGATATTGCGGGATAAAATCGAAATCGACGCAATACCTGTCCACAATCGTTTTTTGCATTTCACCGGAACTATTCTCCAGCCCGGAATATATCGACGTGGCATTTGCACCGAATACTTCCGAAGACCAGGTGCTGGAAAGAACGCCGGGGATGGAGGATAAGGACTGTTTAAAAACTTCCTGGTTCTTATCGGAGTTGGTCTCGATGATCATCTCCTGCTCTTTACTAAAGCCCAGGTCCTGGCTGCGCATAAAATGCAGCTGTCTGAAAACGACGATGGTGCCCAGGATCAATACGATGGAGATCGTGAACTGGAATACCACCAGCCCCTTTCTCAGCAGCAGCCCTTGTGCGCTTGTTGCAAAGCGGCCTTTCAGCACATGGATGGCCTTGAAAGAGGACAGCACCAGGGATGGATAAATGCCGGCAATGACGCCGATGAAGGAGGAAAGAAGGAAAAGCATGCCTATATCCGTGGGACGGCTTAAAAAATGCGGGCTTACCTCTTTGCCCGCCAGATGATTGAACCAGGGCATCAGCAGCGAGCCCAATAAAAGCGTCAGGGCAAAGGACAGCCAGCAGATGACCACTGATTCGCCGATGAACTGTCCTGCCAGCTGATGGCGGACAGCACCCGCCGCCTTGCGAACACCCACTTCTTTAGCCCTTACCGTGCTGCGGGCCGTCGTAAGGTTGACAAAGTTCACACAGGCGATCACCAGGATAAAGATGCCGATGATGGACAAGATATAGACATTCCGGATATTGCCCGATACAAACCCATCCCGCGTGGACTTTAAATAGACGTCCCGCAGGGGTTCCAGCAAAAGGGTCTCGAACATCTGCAGCTGACGGGCTTCAGCGCCACGATGGAATTCCATAAACGCCGGCAGCTTTTTTTCCAGGGCCCGGGGGTCGGTGTGCGGTCTTAATAAAATATAAGTATAATAGTTATGCGCGGTGGACCATAGACTATCCTGGTTTGGATAGCCATAGATCTTTTCCCAGGACGACATGGATACGAACATGTCTGTGCGGATCTGTGAATTCTCCGGGATATCTTTCATGATGCCCGTGACAGTGGCATCGATGGCGCCTCCGGTAAGCAGCACATGCTGTCCCAGGGGATTGGAAGCGCCGAAGTATTTTTTTGCCGCTGTTTCGGACAGGACGATGCTCATAGGTTCTTTCAGGGCCATATTCCTGTCGCCGGCTATCAGGGGGAAATCGAATATGCGGAAAAGCGAGCTGTCGGCCAGGACTGCGCTTTTTTCCTGGAATTTCACGGCTCCTTTGGTCACCAGGAACCCATCTCTGGCAAACCTGACGGCGTCTTCCACTTCCGGAAGGTCCTTTTTAAGGTTGATACCCACCGGGGCGGTGGTGACACCTCCATGTATGGTCTTTGTAGGTGTGACGGCATCCGTTACCACGCGATAGATACGGTCTGCCTTGCTGTGAAAGCTGTCGTAGCCGGTCTCGAAACGTACATATTGGAAGATGAGGAAACAGGCTGTCATGCCTACGGCCAGACCCATGATATTGATAAAAGAAAAGACCCTGTTGCGCAAGAGGTTCCGTACGGCGACCTTGAAATAATTTTTGAGCATGGGCTTTTTCCCGCTAAAAAGGTGCCATTATTATATTTAATTACTAATCAGATGATAATACGATCTTTTGAAAACGGATCGTCCGCATTCGATACAATGATCGTCCGAGGCCGATCAGTTTAAAATAATTATTTTTACAGATACCTTGCCGGAGGACATCGATGGGAAGCCCGGGGTATTGAAAGGAACATTGCGGTGAAATAGAAAACGCCGATGTATATTTATCATCCATGTCGCCTCTTTTAATCTACTATTATATACTGTTGCTGGTGTGCGCCCTTACAGGCAGCATCCTCTTACGCAGGAGCTGGGCGTTCTGGGCCAAATTGCTGGTAGTCCTGGCCTGGGTGACGCAGGTGGCGGAACTCCTGGCTTTTTTTGCTATGATCAGGCGCGTCGATATTTATATCTACTATTCCTTATGGGTATTCCTGGAAACGCTGACCTTGCTATATGCCCTGTCCAGGGGAACCACTTTACCCTGGGTAAAACGGCTTCATATGATACTGATGGCTGTGTTGCCGCCGGGCATGGTGTTGTATTTTATCCTGAAGCCGGTCTTTGCCTATCTCGGGCTTTTTTTCCTTTTCCTGGAGCTGATGGCAGCCGGTGCGGTGCTGATCGATATACTGGCAGATGTATCGGATATACCGATGCAGAGAAAGCCCATATTCTGGCTTGCCACGGGGATGTTGTTCTATTGCAGTCTTTACATCGTTGTCTTTTCGCTGGGACAGTTGCTCAACACATTGCCTCATGATGATTTTATGCCTTTTGGCTGTCTGGCCAATACTTTTATGTACGGCGGGTTTATTGCCTGTTTTGTTACATTGCGGCGGCAGGCGTCCAGGGTATTGGAGGAATAGATCAGGGTACTTATTTTTATGGATGATGCCACTTCTTTTTATATTCTATTTAATATACTATGGAGCTTTGCTGCTGACCTGTGCAATCACGGGTTGCCGGCTGATACGCAGGCATTGGGCGTTTTGGGCCAGGCTGCTGGTGATCCTGTCCTGTGTAACCTTCCTGGTGGAAGCGCTGATCGTTTTTTTGGATTCCAGGTATATCTACCGGGGCACTATATATACTTTCTGGCTATTCCTGGAGACGGCCTGCCTGCTCTTTATATTATCTCATGGAACGGCTCTCCCATGGGGAAAACGCCTGTTCAAAGTGTTGCTGGTTGCGCTGCCACCGGGGGCGGCCCTGTGTTTTATTCTGTTGCCATTCGTTGGCGGGATCAACATATACGCAATGTTGTTATATCTGTTCCTGGAGCTGGCAGCAGCCTGTACTGTTCTCATAGATATTCTGACAGATGTGTCGGACAAGCCCATGCACAGCAAGCCGATGTTCTGGCTTGCCGCAGGTATGCTGTTCTATTGCAGCATTTTTATTGTGATCTATTCTCTGGGACGATTTATCAGGATATTGTACTATCCGTATTATATACCCTTCTCCATTGCTGCCAATACTTTTATGTACGGCGGGTTTATCGCTTGTTTTGTTACGTTGCGGCGGATGGATCGCAAGGCCTTGCAGGAATAACGAGGGCCGAGTATATTTATGGGATATGTCACAGTATCTTTGGGCGCAGGAGGTGGACGTCCTGGTTTGCCACCAATTCCCCCGAACTCCCCATTCTTTTCCTAACTTCGCCC
>DASZVM010000515.1:0-4483 GCA_035547295.1 Puia sp.
CCATGCCCATTCATTCGGCACGGAAACCATTCCCCTCGAGAGGGCCGACGGCCGGGTGCTGACAGGCGAGGTCCGGGCGGACAGGGATTATCCCCCATTCAACCGGGCTTCCATGGATGGATATGCGCTGCGATGGGCCGAGCTGCAAAAGGGTATCCGGCGATTCAGGGTGGTGGAAAAGGTGTTCGCGGGTGCGGTTGCTACGAAGGACCTGCCGGCAGGAGCTTGCTATAAGATCATGACAGGGGCGCCTGTGCCCGCAGGGGTTGATGTAGTAATACGGCGGGAGGATACGATGGAAGAGGGGAGCGAGATGCGGGTGCTGAGCGATCCCGGCAAACCATTCCTCAACATTGCCCGTCAGGGCGAAGATATGCGCAAAGGGGATGTCGTCATTGACAAGCCCTGTATCTGTGAGCCCGGCACTATCGGGCTGCTGGCATCCCTGGGACAAACGGAGCTGACCGTCGCGAAGCTACCCCGGGTCGCCCTTATAACCACGGGAGATGAAGTGGTACCGGTGGAAAAGCAGCCGGGGCCCTCCCAGATACGTAACAGCAACCGCTGGCTGCTGCAATCCCTGTTAAAAAAGTGGCAGATCGAACCCTGGTTCTACAGGCACGCAGCGGACGATAAGACAGCGTTAAAAACCATATTGGCCGAAGCATTAAAGGCCGATGTCCTTATCCTTTGCGGCGGCGTCTCTGCGGGGGATGCGGACTATGTCCCCGAGATGCTGGAGGCTGCGGGTGTTACCTGTCTTTTCCATAAGCTGGCTATCAAGCCGGGAAAGCCTGTCTGGTGCGGGGTCACGCCGGAGAACACAATGGTCTTTGCATTGCCGGGCAATCCCTTTTCCTGCCTGGTGGGGTTTATCTTACTGATCCAGCCTTATCTGCAAGCATGTTTTGGCCTGCCGGCGCCGGCTCCATCGAGTCTGCCCCTGGCGGCATTGAAAAAGAAAAAGACCCCGCTTGACGAATTCTTCCCTGTCCGGCTGCACGGGGTTCCGGCCAGATTGCACGAAGTGTCACTCAATGGCTCCGGCGATATACGATCGGGCATGCAGGCAGCTGCCCTGGCCCTTCATCCTGCAGGGGAAGGAGATCTTCCCGGTGGCGCCGAAGTGATCATATTTCCGTTACCCTGGTGAGATCCGACAGTTTGTCCGTGTCCAGGATGGCGATGTACTTTCCCTCCGTGCGTATCAACTGATCATCAGTAAGCTCGTTGATGATGCGAAACACAGTCTCATAGGTAGTGCCGGCAAAAGAGGCCAGGTCCTGCCGGCTGAGGGATACGTCGATCAACCCATCGGCCGTGATCCCGAACTTATCCCGCAGCGTTATCAACGCCTGCGCAATGCGTCCCTTCACCTGCATATGCGCCAGGTTGCGCATCTTCCGCTCAGACTCCTGCAGCTCGTCGGCAAAGAAAAGCAACAGCTGATATATGAATTCATAATTTATTTTTAGTGTGGACTGGAGAAAATCCAGGTCGATATAACATACCTGGACAGGTTCGAGGGCTGTGGCAGAAATCGGATAGTTTCCGACCTGCTGTCCCAAACCACGGTGACCGAGGATGTCACCTTTTTGCGCAAACCTTATGATGAGCTCTTTTTCTTCCCCCCATTTTTTATGGACCTTCACCTTACCGCTGTATACAAAATAGATGCCTTTGACCTCTTCACCCTCCCGGAAGATCAATTCCCCCTTTTTATAATAAAAAGTCTTTCTGCTGGCTTCGACGGCGGGCAACCATTCGGGTAGACATCTTTTGCAAAGAAAGCAGCTTTTCAGGTCACAGGTATGATTAATTTTCTTCATGTCTGTCGTTTGGCGGTTTTAGCGGGGCAAAAGTAGGTTTGATTAGGGTGTAAACATTATATTATTAATATAAATATACTTATAAAATCCGATTTATAGATGAAAATAACCCTTAAATGCCTTATTTTTATGATACCTGCAAGGTTTATGGGGAAAATTAATTTTCTTAATCAGTAAAACGCATTAAATGTAATTTTTTATAATGTGTTTGTAAGCTGATCCTGTCTACGATCGCCTTCCGTTTCTTTCGACTGTTTGCTGTATGAAATCTGAATGCTGAAAACAAAAGCCCCGGAAGAGGTTCAGTCTATCCGAGGCTTGAAGGTAAAATGACGGTATCATTTTAAACCAAAACAAATGTAGGATGAAAAAGAGAGATTTCATCACGGCATCGGTCATTCTGCTGGTGCTGGGAAAGCCTTTCCGCGGAACGGCCCAATTTTCCCTCACAGGACAGCTACGTACCCGTACAGAGGTCCGCAATGGGTACGGGACCCTGGAGACAAAAGGCAATACGCCTGCCTTCTTTACTTCTCAACGGGCCAGGCTCAATTTCAATTATCGCAGCTCAAGGGTGATCTTCCAGGCATCTTTACAGGATGTGAGGATCTGGGGTGCCGATGCATCCACGATCAACAATGCCGACGGCGGCCGTCTCAGTGTCCATGAAGCATGGGCGGACATTATCCTTGCCAACGCAAAGGACAGCAGCCTGCCGAAAAGCGCCGTGGATTATTTCAGCATCAAGATCGGTCGCCAGGAACTGGTATACGACGACCAGCGGCTGTTGGGCAACCTGGACTGGCTGCAGCAGGCAAGACGGCACGATGCCGCTGTATTCAAACTGCAGCACAAAGGATGGCAGGCGGACCTGGGTGTCGCATTCAATCAGAATTCGGATGCGATAGGATATAACGGTACGTTTTATACGCCCGCCAATGTACCTCCTTATGTAAAGGACAGCAGGGGCAACCTCGCTCCCGTGCCTGCGGGCATGGTGCCCCTGGCCAATGGCGCCGGTGTCAGCGCAAAGAATGGCACTCCGCTGCTGGCCAGTGCTGCGGGCACCAATGGCATGAACCAGCTGTATAGATCCATGCAATTCCTTTATCTGGCGGGAAAGTTCGGCGATACCCGTATCGCGGGGCTGGTGCTGACCGACCAGTTCGGTAAATACAGCTTCGACTCTGTCCGGAACATAGCCGGCACGGATACAGGCTATATTTACGGCCACCGGTTCAACCGCAGCGGCGTGAATACGCGTCTCACCGCCGGGGCCATGCTGACCAGTCAGTTGGGACTGCAAAAAGAATGGTCCTTACAGGCCGGATATTATTACCAGACGGGCAAGAACAGGGACGGGACCAGTATAGGCGCCTATACCACAACGTTATCAATCTCCTATGCCCCCAGGAACTTTTCCTTCACGGCCGGCTGGGATTATCTTACTGGCGGCTTCGACCCCTTGTACGGCACCCCTCATAAATTCTGGGGCTCCATGGATTATTTTTATGCGGCTTCGGGCTCTCCCGCGGCAGGCCTGAACAATCCCTTCCTGAAAGGAAAATATATCTCTTCCGGCAAAAGGTTCTCTGCGGAGTTGGCATATCACTACTTCGGTCTGGCGGATAATGGAACAGATGCCAAAGGCAATGCGGTATCGAAATACCTGGGCAGCGAAGTGGACGCTACACTCAACTATGGTCTGAATAAGATCACCAGCATAGAGCTGGGAGCCTCCCTGATGGCGGCTACGCACAGCATGGAATATGCCAAAGGAATTGCTGCGGACGCAGCCCGTCTTACGGCCGGCTGGGCATACCTGCAGGTGAATATCCGTCCCGACTTTTTTTCCAAATAATACCCATCGATCTATAAAATTATTTTCATGACTACTTCGAAAAACAATCTGCCTCTGGACTCCATCAATCTCTTCTCGCTGGGCAGCATTCAGATGCGCACTTTTCATATCACCTGGCTTATGTTCTTTGTATGTTTTTTCGGGTGGTTTGGACTGGCCCCGCTTATGCCGACCATCCGTGCGGACCTGGGGCTGACCAAGGCGCAGGTGGGCAATATCATCATTGCCTCCGTATCTTCCACCATCCTGGCCAGATTGATCATCGGCAGGCTTTGCGACAAATGGGGGCCCCGCAGGACGGCTGTGCGGCTGCTGATAGCGGGCTCGATACCCGTATTCCTCGTAGGGCTGGCAAAGGACTATACGAGCTTTCTGCTGTTCAGGCTGGCTATCGGGGTCATCGGCGCTTCATTTGTCATTACACAATTCCATACGTCGATGATGTTTGCTTCCAGGATAAAAGGAACAGCCAATGCCGTCACGGGAGGCTGGGGCAACCTGGGCGGCGGCGTCACCAATATGGTCATGCCGCTGATATTCGCTGCGATCGTGGGTTTCGGGTATACCAAACACGAAGCCTGGCGCTACGCGATGATCGTACCGGGTCTGATGATGCTGATCATCGCCTTTCTCTATCAACGGTATACCAAAGACACGCCGGCGGGCAACTTCGAGGACATCGGCCGCACTGCCTCCGCCGCGAAGACTGACTGGACTGCGCTTGCCGACTGGCGCGTGTGGGCGCTTACCCTGGCCTATGGCTGCTGTTTTGGCATGGAGATCACATTTGACA
>DASZVM010000516.1:0-5355 GCA_035547295.1 Puia sp.
GACAGGAGGGGGAGGGGCGCCCAGTGAGGGTACGATGGGAACCGGATCGGCGGCTACGGGCGGACCTGTGGTTTCTGGTGGCGCTTACGGTGATTTTATCCCGGGAGCTAATATTTTGCTGGACGAACATTTTGAAAAAGACGCTTTGCTGGACTTTCCTGCCCAATGGAATACCAACGGCAGCGGCAAAGTGGTGAACATCGAAGGGCAACAGGGAAAGTGGCTGGATATCGCCCATAATTCCATCGTCAATCCTGTGCTGAACAAAGCGCTGCCGGAGAACTGCACCATCGGGTTCGATCTTTTTCTACAGGTGCAGGGCGATCAGCTGACACCTTACATTCAATTCGGTCTTACATCCGTATCGGACATTCTGAAGGAGGATATTGCCTATAAGGATAAGTTCTTTGTGGGCATCAACCGTTACCACGAGAATGACGGCCATACGCTGGAGTACGGGCTGAAGGACGTCGTCGGCAACAAGAACGATTTCCCTCTTGTTTCCTATGCCAACAGGGTACTGCACATCGATATGGCCATCAATAAGACGAGGATACGGGTGTATGCGGACCAGGTAAAGCTGATCGATCTGCCCAGGGCCCTTACGCCCGGAATGCGAAATAACTTTTTTATCTCCAGCGTATATATGGTGCCGGCTCCGCAGGTGGACGTGCTGGCAGGCAATATCCGGATCGCATCGGCGGAGACGGATGCACGCAGCCTGCTGGTAAAACAGCTGCTGGAAGAAGGCAAGGCGGTAACGAACGATATCCTCTTCGACGTCAACAGCGATGTGATCAAAGCGTCTTCGTATCCCATTATCGATCAGCTGGGAACTGCGCTTCAGCAGAACCCTTCCATACGGGTGATGATCATCGGGCATACGGACAGCGATGGAGCCGCGGCGCATAATATGGAGCTTTCGGGAAAACGTGCGGAGGCCGTAAAAAACTATCTGACGACCCATTTCTCTATCGACGGGGCCCGGTTGCGATCCGATGGGAAGGGGGCTACGCAGCCTGTGGCGCCCAATACCACTCCTGCGGGGAAAGCCAGGAACAGGCGGGTAGAGTTTGTAAAAATATGATCCTATGAAATATGTATTGATACTTTTGTTATGTGCAGGGATGGCTGCACGGGGGCAGAACCCGCCCCGGCGTGATACGCTGCATTTTGCGCAGTGGAGACAGGAAATTGTGCGGGTACCGGTGCTCACCGGAGGAAGCCAGCCTATCGTCATTGTTCCCAACCGGGGGCAGTACTGTTTTGACAAGCAGCTTTCTCTGAAAATGACTGTCGGCCATCACGATGCGGAACAAAACGTTTACCTGGATACGCGTAACGGGTTGACGGGTATACTGCCTCCTTCTTCCCATGGCGCCGCCGTGCTGGAGATCATGCCCCAGATGGAGAACTTCACCTTTACTGTCATGAGCATGAAGGGGAATATCTATATGTATAAGAATCAAAAGAGCAAATCGGGTATCGAGCATTGGGTGCGTACGGGTAATTCGCAAAATTTCCTGTATCAGTCGCCAACGATGTCCGCCCCCAGCGGCGGGGCGGGCGTGGCGCTTGCCAGGAAAGCGGAGTCACGAACCTACTGTGATGGAAAGATCACGGCCCAGGCGTACAAATATGGGGGAGGGACCAATACCTGGTATGTTTATGGGGATAGATATCCAGCCCAGCTGCGTCCCCGGAAATTCCTGGGTCCTTTTGGCGTAGGTTATATGTATACGGATGAGGGACTTTACCTGATCATGGAGGTGAATTTCGGCGCCAACTACGTACGGATAGGTTCCATGGAGAATGTACAAAGCTGTTTTGATCCATCGTCTTTCCGGGTAATGGAAGATGCGTTTGTAACAAAACGACAGGAGGAGATACAACACGAAGAGGCAAAGGCGGACGAGGAAGAGGCGCATGCGGTAGGGGAATGCGCGGCTGAAAAGCAAGCGATCGTGGATCTCAAAAAAGAGATCAACAAGAAGCAAGCAGATCTGCTGCGTAACAGCCAGCATGGCAACCTTTACCAGGACCCGGCATCACAGAAGGCGATCATCGGTATGATGGATCCGCTGGACAACGTACGCCAGAGTATCCTGAATGCGAAACTCCGTATTTGCGGCGCAGAGAAGGACATGATGAAATATCCTGCACATGCTCCCGAGGATGGGCTCAGGATCGGGTGTCTGGGCCGGCAGGTCACGATGCTGCAGGATGCGCAGGCGAGGATGATGGAGATAGACAATCAATATCCCACACAGCCGGCGCGGGCCAATACGGAGAAATCGAAGCTATACTGGGAGGTGCTGAACACGATCCCAAAATGTGATTAGAGCGGCAGCACAGCAGTCATTTCCGTGTCGTCCACATGGGCGCCTATCTTTTTATAGAATTCGATGGCATTCGTGTTCCAACGGGAGACAAGCCAGCGCACCGTCCTGCAATTGTTCTCTTTTGCATGATGGATGACCGTGTCCAATAGCTGCCGCCCGATGCCGTACTTCCGGTGGCTCTCCCGTACATAGAGGTCGTCGAGATAGACGCCCCGGCCTGTCCAGGAATAATAAGCGAAGAAATAAGTGGCATAGCCGATGATCTGTCCGTCTACGACGGCAATAAAACATTGAAAGTATTGCTCATCTTCTTCCAGCTGCCGGAGCGTGATGTGCATCTTTTCCGGCGTTTTTTGAAAAACGGAAAATTCTTTGAATAGATGGAATATGTCGGCAAAGTCCGCCTTTACGGCCCGGCGTATAACGGTATTCATGTTCCTTTAAATAGTCATTCAAAGGAACAAAATTATTTCTGTATGCATGCATATTATCAAATCCTTATCTTTACTATGATACTGCTTTCCAGTTTGGTACTGCAATTTACCTTTGTCCTTATTAATCAATGTCGTCCTACAACAACTATAGCGATAAGGAGTTGCTTGCCGCCATTCAAAAAGGTAATGGCGAAGCGTTTTCCACTCTATATATAAGGTACTGGGACAAACTTTTTTATCTGGCCGGTAAAAAGCTGGGCGACCTGGCCGAAGCTGAAAATATTGTACAGGATATATTTCTCGATATCTGGGACCGTCGCGGGGAGCTGGATATCCGTGACAGTATCGACGGGTACCTGGTGGTGGCGGTGAAATACCGGATCATCAATGCCCAGGCAAAAAGACACCGTCAGGAGACCGCCAACAAACAGATGGGCCTGCGGGCCGCGGAGGCGGACCATTCCACTGAGCATCAGCTGGCTTATGAAGAGCTTCGGGACCTGCTGCAGCAAAAGATATCCCATCTTCCTGAAAAATGCCGGCTGGCTTTTTCCCTGCGGGAAGAAGGTCTTTCCCAAAAAGAGATCGCCTCGAAAATGGACATTTCCGAAAAGACCGTTGAAATGCATGTCAGCCGGGCGCTGAGGTCCCTCCGTACGGTGGTGAGAAGCCTGTTTTCCTTTCTATAAAAAAATCTTTTACCCCATACAGGGTAGCGCGTCGCTGGATTGACCTTGTTATAAAGCCGGATCCCCGCATGGATCACCAGGAACATCAAAAAAAATATGACGCACTTGCTCAAAAGCTTCTTGACGGCACTATTACGCCGGAAGAAAGGGCTGCGTACCTGGAATGGCTGGACCAGGATGACGGTGAGCCGTTGAACATCCCCGTTGATTTTGCCGGGAGCAGACAAGTGCTTGAGGACCGTATGTTTGGGCGTATACAGGCGTCTGCAGGTGAAGGCCGTGCGGCTTCGGTCGTGCGCGGGAAATGGTGGCGTTATGCGGCAGCTGCCGTCTTCCTTCTTGTTGCGGGGACGGTTATTTATCTTCTTACTTCTTCTTCGAAGCCGGAACGAATGGTGGCCGGCCGCATCAAGCCGCCGGCCGGCGATATTGCGCCCGGCGGGAACAAAGCTACCCTGACCCTTTCCGACGGTACCGCTATTTCATTGGATGATGCGGCCAACGGGGCTATCGCCAAACAGGGCAACTCTTCCATCGTAAAGCTGTCCAATGGAAAGCTCGTGTACGATCTGAAAGGGGCTGTGGGAACGGAAGCGCAGCTGAATACCATGTCGACCCCCCGGGGCGGTCAATACCAGCTGACCTTGCAGGATGGTACAAAGGTCTGGCTGAATGCGGCGTCTTCCATTACGTATCCTGCCTCGTTCGTCGGGAAGGAAAGAAAGGTCCGGGTCAAAGGAGAAGTGTATTTCGAGGTCGCAAAGGACAAGGTCAAGCCGTTCATTGTGGACATTGACGGTCAATCTACCGTGGAGGTACTGGGTACGAGCTTTAATATCAATGCGTATAACGATGAAGAGAATAGCAAGACAACGTTGCTGGAAGGAAGCGTAAGGGTTGAGCGTGCCGGCTCCGACCGGGGGGGCGTCGTTCTGAAACCTGGTCAGCAGGCTGTGTCAAGGGAGGGCAGGGGACTTTCCGTGCGTTCCGATATCGATACGGAAGAGGTCATGGCCTGGAAAGACGGATATTTTCAGTTCAATGGAGCCAGCCTGACATCCGTACTGAAACAGCTGGCAAGATGGTATGACGTCAATGTGGACTATGGGGCTCATGTACCATCAAAGACGTTTGTCGGGGAGATCCCAAGAGATGCCACGTTGTCCCAGGTACTGGCCATATTGGAGAAAACGGGCGTGCATTTCCGGATAGAGGAGAGGAATATCGTCGTATTGCCCTGACAGATAGCATGTATCGTCCATGGTTACCCACCATAAAAAACCGCTTTGGGGTCGAGGCCAAAGCGGCGAATAGCCTGGGCAACCTGTATGAATAATTTGTGTACCAAAACAAGTAACACCCAAACAACCCAAAGGTATGAAAATTGAGAGATTTTCTGTTCTTCTAGCTGCTTTATGCCTGTGTATTTCCGCAGGCGCTTTTTCCCAGACTGTCACGCTGTCTGTAAACGACCAACCCCTGCACGTCGTTCTCAAGTCCATCAAACGGCAAACAAAGTATACCTTTTTTGCCGACGCGGAGGTGATGAAAAAAGAGAGGAACATCACCGTTCAGCTTAAGAATGTGAGCTTACAGGAGGCGCTTGATGCCTGTTTTAAGAACCAGCCGCTTATCTATTCCATTGAAGGCCGTGTCATTACGATACAGCCAAAGTCAGACCAGGCGGCGCCACCCCCCAGTGGGGGAGCTGGTGTTTTGCCACCCATTACCGTCACCGGCCGCGTGGTGGACCAGGACGGCAAACCACTGAGTGGTGCTACTTTTCTGGTGAGGGGAGGGGGCAGGTCCGGGGTCGCGGGGGCCGATGGGAGCTTTTCCCTTCAGGCAAACGCGGGCGATGTCCTTGTATTTACTTTTGTCGGGTATGAG
>DASZVM010000517.1:0-7058 GCA_035547295.1 Puia sp.
CTCCTCATTTTGGGGATTTAGATATTTATCGGCGCCTGCATGAACGACTCTATCATCCGTCCATATGGAGGGGATTTCCTGGTGGTCATCCTTATTTATTGTGCGCTCAGGACCGTTTTGGATACCCCTGTCCTGCCCACTGCCCTGGCCGTGCTGCTGTTCGCCTATCTCATCGAAACGCTGCAGTATTTCAGGCTGGCCGACCATCTGGGCCTCAAAGCCCATTCCTTATCCCGCATCATGCTGGGAGATTATTTTACCTGGACGGATATCCTTTCCTATACGCTGGGCATCGTCTGTGTCGTCATCCTGGAAAGACTGACCGGCCATAGCAATAAAAACGCGTACCATGAACAACCCGTTTGTAAATAAAGATTCCATCGTCAGAAAGATCTGGGGCAATGCAGACACCGTACTACTGATCTTTGCCGGGGCTGCCGCCGAGTTCCCCCTGAACAAGGCCGTGGACTGGCTGTATTTCACAGGCCGCCTGCCCGCCGACCCCCTGGGCAGACTTTTCTCCACCGTCCAATATGCACAGTTGATCGTTTTTGCGGAATATGACAATGCCCTGGCCGCCATCGATAAGATCACGGCCATCCACAAGGGAGTAGAGGCAAGCCGTGGAGATAAAATACCCGACGAAGCTTATCTCGATGTATTATTCATGCTGATCGATTACTCCATGCGGGCATGGGAGTTGCTGGGCTGTAAGCTGGACGAAAGGGAAAAAGCAGAGATATTCGACGTATTTCATCGCGTGGGGGCACGGATGGGACTCAAAGGCCTGCCGCCCACCTACCAGCGCTGGAAGATCATACGAAATGCCTATCTGGAGACCAACCTGGTCCGCAGCACTTTTACACTTGACCTCTACAAACAGTACAAACGGCACCTGGGCGTCGCCCGCTACTACATCCTTTTGCAGGCGCAGGCTTTGCTGGTGCCCGAAAAAGTACGCAGGCTGCTCAGGCTGTCCCGGATACCCGTGCTCTATCCTGTTTTTATTTTCTATAAGGCCACCAGGCGTCTGAGGTTCGACAGGCTTATCAAGGCACTGTTGTTGCCACGCATGTACAAAGTGCAGATAGCCGGGTTGAACAGGTCATGATCATTTCTCTGTTTTGTTTATACAAATAATTTTATAACTTAGGGTACAGTAACCAAAACCGTGGCATTCTCGTCCCTCCATAATGAAAAGATTGTCCTGCGGGCGCTATCAGCAGGAGAAGAAAGAGCTTTCAGGAAGCTCTATGACCATTATGCCGAAAAAGTATACTCCGTTGCCCTCCTTCACCTCAAGCAGCCGGAACTGGCCGAAGACCTGGTGCAGTCGGTGTTCCTCAAACTCTGGGAAAGCAGGGCCGACCTGGGTGAAGTACAATCTTTTGCCGGCTGGTTCTACACCCTTACACGCAATATGATCATTTCCTCCCTGCGTAAGCAGGGCACGCAGGCAAGCTACCTCGACTTTTTAAGACAACGGCAGGGCCTTCTGCCCATCAACCCTGACCAGGACATCGTCCGGAAAGAGCAGCTGCAGCTCATCCGCCGGGGTGTCCAACAGTTGAGCGCCCAGCAACGGACGGCATTTACCCTGCAATGCGACGAAGGCCTCAGCTATAAGATCATCGGAGAACGAATGGGTATCTCTCCCAATACGGTGCGTGTCCACCTCTTCAAGGCCATGGAATCCCTGCGCCGTTTTGTCCAAACCCATACCGATGACAAATACCTCCTCCTTTGTCTTTACTCCCTCGCAAGCCTGGAAACTACTTTTTTTTAAAAAGGGCTAATACATCCTGTTTGTTCATGCGTCTTGTTATAGTATATGGCAGATGCAAATTCTTTTGATGCCCTTATCGAGCGGTTTATCAGCGAGCGGTTGACGCCCGATGAGCTGCCGGTATTCTTCCGCTTCCTCGAAGAGAAGGATTTCCAGCGCCGCTATGCCGGACGCATCGATATGGACCTTATCGAAGAAACCTGGCTCGGCTGGTCAAACGAGCAACAGGCGGACAGACTGTACAACAATATCCTGCAGGCCGGCAATATCCCGGTATCGAAGATGGCATCAGCAACAGACGCAGATACGGATGAAAATGTGCGAAAACTGCTTCTCCCGCGCATACACCGCTGGCCCCGCTATGCGGCCGCGGCGGTGGTCATATTACTGGCGGGCGTTGCCCTATATCGTCACAATGCAAAAGAGCAGATCATCCAGGTTGCGCACGTTACCCCGCCGCCCACCCCTGTCGTACAAGACGTTCTTCCTGGTCAGAACAAGGCGATCCTAATCCTGGGAGACAAGACCGTCGTATCCCTGGATAGCCTTGCCAACGGCGCCACCGTCCTGCAAGGCGGAATGAAGATCGTCAAGCAGGCCAATGGGAAGATAGGCTATCTGCCTGCGCATACCCCCGGAGAGGGCGGTATCGTTGCAAAGAATACCGTCCGGACGCCGCGTGGCGGACAATATCAGCTGACCCTGGCCGATGGTACCCGTGTATGGCTGAATGCCGCATCTTCCATTACCTATCCGGCCCGTTTTACGGGCGACGACAGGACGGTCACCATTTCCGGCGAAGTGTATTTTGAAGTCGCTCAGAACGCAGGCAGCCCTTTTTTTGTAAAAATAGACAACAGCGACAGCAAGGTGGAAGTCCTGGGCACCCATTTCAATATCAATGCCTATGAGGACGAGGCGGCCATAAAGACCACGCTCCTTGAAGGAAAGGTAAGGGTATCCGGCGATAACGCTTCCGTCATCCTGAAGCCCGGTCAGCAATCGGCGGGAACCAGGGTCAGCGACAAGGTGGACATAGCGCAGGTGATGTCATGGAAGAGCGGCGTTTTCACGTTTGAAGGGAAATCCATACAAGAGGTGCTCCGGGAGCTGGCACGCTGGTACGACCTTACCATCGTCTATGGCAAAGAGGTCCCGGACATCAAATTAAGAGGTGAGATGGGCATGAACCTCAACTTATCCCAGGTATTGAAAGGATTAGCTGCCATGGAAGTCGTCTGCCGGCTGGAGCCGGGAAAAAAACTGCTGGTCTTCCCCTGATATACCTGATATGATGACACTTATTCTACGAAACTAACCGACAGACCTTCTCAAAAAACTTATTCTAGGAAACAGGTAAACCGTTGCTATCATCTTGTTCGGTCCTAAAAAGATCGGGAGTGGTTACGACACCCCCGACCGGAAATTTTGGGAGCTGAACTGACAATGGTTTGAGGTACATCGTTATTCATCAACCCAAAACTTTACAAAGCTAATGCGAACCAGGCATTTAATCAAAACGATGCGCGTTATGCGACTGACTTCCCTCTTCTTGCTTGTGACCTGTCTCCAGGTTAGTGCAAGGACACTATCCCAAACGGTCACCTTTTCCGGCGAACGCGTTCCGCTGGTGAAAGTATTCAATGAGGTAAAGAAACAGACAGGCTACCTGGTGGCTTACAATGACCAGGTATTGCGATCGGCAAAACCCGTCAGCATCTCCGTAAAGGACGAGCCTGTCGAAAAGTTCATGCAAAAGATATTGCAGGATCAGCCTTTCGAATACACCATCGAAGGGAATACGATCTTCATCCGGCGCAGGTCTGCTCCCCCTGCCAGTTCTCTCGGTGAAACCTCACCGCCCAGGGTCTTTAAAGGCAGGGTCCTTGCCGAAGACGGCTCACCCCTTCAAGGCGTCACTGTCAGGATAAAAGGAGTGAAGGGAGGCGCTACGACGGATGTCGACGGGGTTTTTTCCATCACGTCCGACAAACCTTCTCTTACACTGGTCTTTTCCTATGTCGGCTATACTGAAACGGAAGTCATCGTTACAGGCAGCGAAGCGATAAATATCGTCCTGCATCCAAAGAATAAAGGCATGGATGAAGCTGTCGTAGTGGGATACGGCACGGTAAGGAAAGGAGACGTCACTACTGCCGTGGCGACGGTAACTTCCAAACAGCTGGAGAACAGGCCGGTGATGAATGCGCTCGAGGCGATGGCGGGGCAGCTGTCGGGTGTCGATATCCAGCAGGGCGGCGGTCAGCCGGGCGGAGAAAGCATAAAAATAAGGGTTAGGGGCACCAACTCCATCAGCGGCAGCTCCGACCCCCTGTACGTAGTGGACGGCATGCCCATGCCCAATGCCCTTAATTCCATCAGCGTAAACGACATCGACAATATTACGGTGCTAAAGGATGTCTCGGCCACGGCCATCTATGGCTCCCGGGGCTCTAGCGGCGTTGTACTGATCACTACCAAAAAGGGCAGGACAGGGCCGCCCGCCATCTCGGTGAGCTCTTCCGTTGGAATGCAGCAGATAGCCAGGAAAATACCTATGATGGGGAAGGACGATTATCTGCAGCTGCTGCTGGACTCCAAGAACAACTCATGGGTGGACAGGGATCCCGTGAATAACAAAGCCACCGATGACAATGCCACCCGCCAGGCGCGCGGCGCGGCGGGCAGCATCAAATACATCATCCCCGACGGCGGGAGCAACCCCTGGGGTACTTTCAAATACAATATCCTTGACCCCGCTGACGTGGCGAAAATGCCGAATACGGACTGGCAGGACGAGATCTATCGCAACGCGCTGGTAACGCAGAACGAGATCTCCCTTTCCGGCGGCGCCGGCAATACCCGCTATATCATTTCCGGCAACTATGCCAAACAGGACGGTCTCATCATCAACTCTACCTACCAGCGGTTCAATGTGCGGTCGAGACTGGAATCCAAGATACGGAAGAACCTCACCATCGGACTTCAGCTGCTGGCCAATTCCAACAACGGAAGGCTGCAGGCTCAGGGCCGGAATGAAGCGCTGGGCAACTGGGGCGTCGACCTGGCAGCTCTGTCCATGGCGCCGGTGTTCCCGACAAAGAACCCTGACGGGACCTATGCTGATATGAAACGCAACCCGGATATACTGGGAGCCGGTCAGCCGGGATTCAACCCGCTGGAGATGGCGAATAACCGTTACCACTATAAAAAGAACTATGGCTGGTCAGCCTTTACATTCTTAGAATGGGAGATCATCCCCAACCTCAAATACAAGTTCACTTTCAACCAGACCAACGTCAACAACGAGAACAGCTTTTTCGAGCCGTCAGGTGTCAACGACTATGGAGTGACGACTACAGGCACGACATCCTCCAACGCACAGGACCGTACCAAAAGTTACCTGATAGAGAACCTGCTGACCTACAACAAAACGATTGCCGACAAACATAATTTCTCCCTCCTGGGCGGCTATACCATCGAAGATGCCCAGTTGGGATCCATCAGCACCGCAGCTGCCAATGCCGCCAGCAATTATGTCCAGCTGGTGTCAGGAACACCGGTGACAGCCGTCACCGGCGCATCGGAATACTCATTGCAGTCCTACCTTGGACGGCTGTCGTACAACTTTTCCCAGCGCTACCTGCTGACGGGTACAGTGCGCTGGGATGGGTCATCCCGTTTCAGCCCGGGTCATAAATGGGGATTCTTTCCTTCCGTATCCGCCGGCTGGAACATCGCCAAAGAGTCGTTCATGGAGAACGTGAAGTTCATCAATGACCTCAAGATCCGGGGAGGATGGGGTGTATCGGGGAATAACAACATCGGCAACTTCGAATGGCAGGGTAATATGGGCAGCAATCGCTATCCTATCGGCAGCACGCAGGTAGCTCAGCTGGGCGTACCTCCGGGCTCCAAGGCGCAGAATGACCAGCTGACCTGGGAAAAAACACGGGAGTTCAATGTGGGCTTCGACCTGAGCATCCTCCATAACCGTATCGCCATCAGCGCCGATTACTACGTGAGGACCTCCTATGATCTGCTGCTGAGCCTTCCGACCCCCATCCTCACCGGACAAACTTCCTATCTGACCAACTTAGGCAAGATGCGGAACAAAGGCGTGGAGCTTACGTTATCTACCCGGAATATCACCGGTCCTATCTTCTCGTGGAGCACGGACTTCAATATCTCCCACAACGACAACAAAGTACTCTCGCTGGGACCCACCAATACTCCCATTTTCCCTGCCTCCAAAATATCCGGAGGCCCCTGGTTCCGTACGGCAGTCGGTTATCCGCTGTCCACTTTCTGGGGTTACCAAGTGGAAGGTGTCTTCAGGGACGATGCAGACCTGGCCAAACATATCCAGTACACCCCCGGCAAAGACCGTCCCGGCCAGCTCTATTATAAGGACGTCAGCGGCCCCAACGGCAAACCCGACGGCGTCATCGATGTCAATGACCGGACTACTATCGGTAACAATAACCCGAAGTTTACGGCAGGCATGACCAACCATTTTGCGTACAAGGACCTTAGCCTCGACATACAGCTGAACGCAAGCTATGGCGGTCATACCTATAACCTCCTGTTCAAAGAGCTGGTGAAAGGCACCGACGGGTCAAGGGGAGCGCCTAAGTACCTGCTCGACAGATGGAGATCACCCGACGAACCGGGTAATGGGAAAATACCGGCCGTTACATCTGCCGGCAGGGGGCTCGACGGCAGCGGTTCCTCTTACTGGATCCAGGATAATTCCTACCTGCGCATCCGTAATGTGACGCTCTCTTACGACCTGTCCTCCAAGCTGCCAAAAAAATACAATATACAACGTCTAAGGGTATACGCATCCGTATACAACCTGTATACCTTTACGAAATACCTGGGTTACGATCCCGAAGCGAATACTTCCTATTATTACGATTCACCGGACGGCACGGGCGGATCCCAGGTCAGCGGCGCGGATTACCTCGCCTACCCGACATCCCGTACCTATAGTCTTGGTATCAACCTGACATTCTGATAGCATTAATGAACTATTCAACGCATACAGCAATGAAACCGAAATACGCAATATTTTTCATCGTCGCGCTCTGTTCCCTGTCATGCGGGAAGAACAAGCTCGATCTGACCGACCCCGCCAACTTTACCCCCCAGCAATTTTACAAGACGCAGTCCGACATGGACGCAGCCGTGATAGGCGCTTATGGCAAGCTGCGGGACGTATACAACGGGTACTTCTATTACTGGGGAGAGATCCGTAGCGACAATACCA
>DASZVM010000518.1:0-9570 GCA_035547295.1 Puia sp.
ATTCGCAGCGCCCTTCTTCTTAGAAATTTCGCCACCTGGATAGTCCCTGTTTTTTCCTTTTCCTTCAACAGAAGAGAAGTAATAAGAAAACCGCTTAGCACAAAGAAGAAGGTAACGGCCAATCCGCCGGCAAAAGAATTAAAAGACCCTGATAAGAGAGCCGCCCGGCCCTCCATCATCCGGTAACGTTCCACATGCGTGAAAAGCACGCAGAAGGCAGCGATTGCCCGTAAGCCCGTAAGAGAAGGGAAGTAGGGCTTTTCACTTTGGCATCTGGTGGATGGGTTCATTTCTCCTAAATTCGGCTTTATTTTCTATTTTGGGACGTAAATTCTCACCTTTGCCACGATCCAGATTCTATAGGCCGGCGGCAGGCATATTCCTGTTGCTGCTGCTGCACACCGCGCTTCGTATGATCTTTTGGGTATATAATGCCTACCAGTTTACAAATATCTCTACGCAGGATGCCTGGCTTATTTTTGTCCGTGGTGTACAGCAGGACCTGGTGAGTATTATTTTATTGAATAGCCCTGTTCTGCTGCTGCTGGCAGCAGCCACCTGGCTGCCCTCCGTTCGGAATACCCTGGTCCGGTCGGCACGCTGGCTCTTTGTACTATTGAATATCATCGGACTGGCGATCAACTGCATCGACGCCGGTTATTTCAGGTTTAGCCGCCACCGCAGCAATATAGACCTCCTTTACGTATTCGGGGATTCAGCCGGCTCGTTCGGCAGCATTCTATCCGGCTATTGGCCGCTGCTTATTCTTTTTATAGGCGGCATAGCCGCCCTGGTAGCCATCGGCAAGTTGCTGTTCATGACGTCTCCCGGCAGCAGGGTAAGATCCTCTCATCCCGCAAAACGGGTATTGGTACAGGCATTCATCGTTCTGTTGTTACTGCTGCCTACAGGACTTTTAACCGCCGGCCGTCCGGTCATACCCGCCACGCCGCTGCTTTCTCTTTCACCGGCACAGCTGCCCCTGGCGCAGAACAGCATCCTGACCTTCTTTTACTCCCTCGTCCGTCAACGGAGAGAGCTCCGGCCAAAACAATATTTTACGGGACCTGAGCTGGATCGCCTGGTCCATACCAGGCACTTGCTGGGAAAAGAGCCTTCTCCCGCCTTCACCCGCAAAAATGTCGTCATCTGCATCCTGGAAAGTTTTTCCCGCTGTTATGTCATGCCTGGCGATCGTTATAAAGCCCATACCCCCTTTTTCGATTCCCTCATACGAAAAAGCCTCTTCTTCTCCCGCGCGTATGCCAATGGCTATATGTCCAACCAGGGCATCGTCTCTATCCTGGGGGGTCTGCCGGCCTTCCTCGATGAACCCTTTTATTATTCCGAATATGCCAACACTCCCCTGAGAAGCATTGGTAATATCCTGAAGGAGCAGGGATATGAGACAAGCTTTTTTATGGGTGCCGGGAAAGACCATTTTGGTTTCGGGAAGTTCACCCACATGGCCGGCATCGACCATGCCTACTGGCAAAATGATTTTTCCGACAATACATTGTTCGATGGCAACTGGGGCATATTCGATGAACCTTTTTTGCAATACGGAGCAAAGATGCTCGCCGGACAACGGCAGCCGTTCCTCTCCGTCTTCTTCAACATTTCTTCCCATTATCCCTATACGATACCCGCAGTTGATCGCAGCCGTTTCGCAGATCCCGCCATGGACCCTCAACAACGGAGCATAAGCTATGTGGATTACGCTTTTCAGCGTTTCTTCGGGGAATGCCGGAAAGCGCCCTGGTATAAGAATACCCTCTTTGTCTTTAGTGCCGACCATTGGATGCTTCCGGACGATAAGGCCGCTTTCAGCTATGTCGGCTCTGCTGAAATTCCCATCTTCATCTATGACCCCTCGCAGGAGACAGGCAAGGTGGACACGACGCTCATGAGCCAGGTAGACATCACGCCCACCGTCCTGGACATGCTGCATTACAAAGGTGTCTACACAGGTTTTGGCCGAAGCATGCTGGATACCGCCATCGCTCCCGCGGACCGGTATGTATTGAGCCGGTTTTTCGAGAACTACCAGATCATCGCCCCCGGCTTTGTCCTGGGGTACAACCCTGCGGAGGATAAGAGCAGCTATCTCTATGGATATACGGCGGATAGCCTGCTGAGGAACGACCTGGTCGGTAAGAATGCCTATAAGGATGTAAGATCCAGGCTGGAGACCCTGATAAAAGCCAATTTGCAGGCATATGGCCAGGCGCTGGTGAAAAGGAGCCTGGAATAACTTTTATTTATTTCCCTTCCAGCCTGTTGCAATATTCCAGCGATCCAAGCCGGAACCGCAACGGCAGACGGATCGTTTTTTCAAGCTCCAGCTCCCTTCGGCAAAAGAACCCGAAATGGGTAGCCACCCCGTCTGCGGGTATTACAGCCCTTTCCCACGGCAATAAAGCGCTCATCCTGGTCATTGACATTTCTTCTCGGGGGCTCCATACGCCCATTATTTGATCCCTGAATATTTCTTTTCCTCTGCCCCTGGCCGGCAAAAATCCGCCCCCATCAGTCTTCCACAGATGGGAGAAATCCATTCCCGGGATAGCCGGCAAGGACGGAGCTTCATCCCGCCATTCCAGGCGTTCCGGTACCCATTTGCCAAAACGGACCAAAGGTTCGTTGTCCGGAGGACAGATATTAGATTTTTCCGGGAAACGGGTTATATTTTGTTGAAAATCCGTTTCCCGGACATTCTCCGGCAAAAAATTCTGCCCCTGGACGCCTCCTTTCAGAAGTGCTGAAATACATACAACAAGAAACATTTTTTTTCGTTGCATGGTCCTTCTATCCTTTTTATGTAGATTTACGGCCTGATTTTTGTGGTTCGCGCCGGCCTTTTCCAAAAAAGGGACAAGCCGGTAGAGCAAAACCCCTGAATAAATGTCGTTAAGTCAATCTTTACAGCAAAAGTTACTACAAAAACTGTCGCCGCAGCAAATTCAGCTGATGAAATTGCTACAGGTGCCGACGGCTAACCTTGAGGAAAGGATCAAGGAGGAGCTTGAGGAGAACCCTGCTCTGGAAGTGACGGAGGATGATCATGAGGAAGGGTCGGGAGAAGACCTGAAGGATGAGTTCGAGAGCTCGGATGAGTATGAAGAAAAGGATGGCAGCGAGGATGAATATGAGAACATCGACATCAGTGAATATGTCAACGAATATGACGATGACGTAGCTGATTACAAGCTGCGGGATGACAATTACCCCGAGATGGATGAAGACAGGGTAATGCCCCATAAGGTGGAGACCTCTTTTCATGAATTGCTCCTTGACCAGCTGGGTATGCTGGTTGTTGACGACCGCACCCGCAAGATCGCCGAGCAGATCGTGGGCAGCATCGACGATGATGGCTATCTGCGGAGAGAGACCGCATCCATCGCGGATGACCTTGCATTCCGGCAGAACATCGAGACGACGGAGCAGGAAATAGAATCCCTGATAAAAAAGATCCAGCAGTTCGACCCTCCCGGGGTAGCCGCAAGGGACTTGCAGGAATGTCTTCTTATCCAGCTGGGTCGTAAGAAAGGCGACGGCAAAAGCGTGGAGATGGCCATCGAAGTGCTCACCTATTATTTCGACGAGTTTACAAAGAAACACTACGATAAGATACAACGGGGGCTCAATCTGAGTGATGACCAGCTAAAGGATGTGATCAGCCAGATCGTCAAGCTGAATCCCAAGCCCGGGGGAGATATCACCGAAGTGAACAAGGCGGAAAGCTATGTGATCCCCGACTTCTTTATCGCCAACAACGGAGGGAAGCTGGAATTATCGTTGAACTCGAAGAATGCTCCCGATCTCCGTATCAGCGAAGGATATAAGGAGATGTTGAAGGAGTACGACAGGGGCAGCAAGAAGGACAAGCGTCAGAAAGAAGCCGTCCTCTTTATCAAACAAAAGATCGATGCCGCCAAATGGTTCATCGATGCCATAAAGCAACGTCAGCAGACCCTTTATAATACCATGCACACCATCATGGACTACCAGCACGAGTTCTTCCTCACAGGGGACGAGACCACGCTGCGCCCCATGATCCTGAAAGACATCGCCGAAAGGACCGCCCTGGATATTTCCACCGTCAGCCGCGTTGCCAACAGTAAATTCGTCCAGACGGAATTCGGGACCTATCGTCTGAAATTCTTTTTTAGCGAATCGCTCAGCACCGACAGCGGGGAAGAGGTATCCACCCGCGAGGTCAAAAAGATCCTCAGCGATCTCATCGAAGGCGAAAGCAAGAAAAAGCCTCTCAGCGATGAGAAGCTGACCGAGCTGCTGCAGGAAAAAGGGTACAATATTGCCCGCCGCACCGTAGCCAAATACCGCGAACAATTGAATATACCCGTTGCCCGCCTCCGGAAAGAGCTATAAATCGAAACCATGAGCAATGCAAATCCCGTACTTACAGCCAATCAGCCCGGAGGGGCCAGTCCGGTCCTGCGTTTTTTTGCACGTCTGATCGCCTATATCTTCCATCCCCTGTTCATCACCAGCTATGTGATGGGTTTTCTTATCTTCTTCCATCCATACGCATTTACAGGGTTCGATCCCCGGACAAAGGTGCTCCGCTTCCTGAACATCGTCCTTTGCAACGCTTTCTTTCCCGCCTTTGCCGTCCTCCTGCTGAAACTGCTGGGTTTTATTTCGTCCATGCATCTCCGTACGGAGAAAGAAAGGATCCTGCCCTATATCATCGCCATGATCTTCTATTGGTGGACCTGGAATGTGTATAAGCATCTGCCCGATAGTCCGGCCATTTCCATCCATTTTTTGCTGGGCGCGTTCCTGGCTTTGTGCGGCGGCTGGCTTTGTAACATCTATTTTAAGATCAGCATGCATGCCATTGCCATGGGCGGCGCCATGATGTTCTTCTTTATCTTTTCATTTACGGATAATTATGCGTCCGGTCTTTATGTTTCCGTCGCGGTCATAGCCGCCGGACTGGTGGCCACCGCCCGGCTGATCACAGGGGATCATAAACCTTTTGAAATCTATTCCGGGCTTATCATCGGCATGCTGGCACAGTATATTGCGTGGCAGTTCTGAGAGAAAAAGAAAAGCCCAAACATAGGGTACGAACCTAGATTGAGCTTTTTCACCTTCAAACCATCTGAAGTTTGCGTCCATGCTAGCCGTTAAGTATCTTCGATCGGCCTATATATCTTCTCGTTGGATGATAAATAAAAAGACAGGACCCATCTTTTATAAGGTCGATGATCTCCTCTGACTCATTTGCCGGTACGGCCGGACACCCATAGCTTCTCCCGCTGAACCCATTCATCTGCAAAAAATCCGGTCCCACATACTCCGATCCATGCACCACGATATTCCGCCCCGTAGCCCTGTCATTAAAACCTCTTTCCATACCCCTTATCTTCAACGACAACCCATTGGACCCATAATAAGTATCCTGCGTCACATAAAAACCCAGGCTGGTCTTATGAGAGGACGGGTTGTTGGAAAAGCTCTGCGCATATTCCATCCCCGAGTTCCGTCCATGCGCCACATAAGTATTCACCAGCACCGTCTTTTGCTCCAGGTCCAGCACATACAGCCGCTTGTTCCGGGAAGACTGGCTAAGATCACAGATAGAAAGGATATTCGTCTTGTTCAGCCAGTGATGCTCCAGCATATAATAATATCCCCTGAGGGCATATTCAAAAGCCTTCTTCGTCAGCCCGATCTCCTGCAGGTTGATCTCCTCATACAAGGCGGAGACCTCTTCCTCAAACGCAGCCGCTTTCGCGGAAGCCTTCGCGCTCACCACATGCTTATGTCCCTTGCCTGGCCCATTTCCACTAGCTTTCAGCACATTCACCGGCGCTACAAAAGCCAGCACCACACACCAGCACACCGGGTTGAAAAGAATACGACGCATTTTGTTGTTCCAAAGGTTTTAAACTTGATCAATAGTCACTCTTAAACGGAGCGAAATCTAAAATATTATCTTATTCCGTATTGTACAAGAACCTTTTATGAAAACTTTTTATTGTGCGTACTCTTCCTTTTTTGCCGGGGTAAGAAAAACCCCTTACGATATGTAAGGGGTTAATAATCAATGTTATTCATAGACTGCCAAAGATGGCTATATTTTGACCTTCTTCCAGGTCCCCTTCCTGAAAAGAAGATAGCTGGCCGCCGTCACTGCCGTCTCTGTGATAGGGATCGCCAGGAATAAGCCCAGGGGACCCATGTTCAGCACCACCGCAAGTATGTATGCCAGCGGGATCTGAAAGGCCCAGAAACAGCAGAGGTTGATAATGGTCGGCGTTCGGGTATCACCCGCGCCATTAAAAGCATTGGTCAATACCATCCCTACTCCATATATGATATATCCCAGCGAAACGATACGTAGCGCCAGCACAGCCACTTTTTCAACTTCCGCGTCCCTGTTCATAAAGGAGACGATAAATTCAGAGCCAAAGAGAAAAAGCAGGGTAACGATAAGCATAAAGATGCCGTTGTACCGCGCTGCCGTCCACACCGACTGTTCCGCCCTGTCCGGTTTCTGCGCTCCCAGGTTCTGACCGACCAGCGTCGCTGCCGCATTGCTCATACCCCAGGCCGGCAGCAGGAAAAAGAGAAAGATCCGTATAGCCACCTGGTACCCCGCAATAGCCGCATCTCCAAATCTCGCCGTGATACGGATCATGACGATCCAGCTGGCCGACGCGATAAGGAATTGTACCGTCCCCGTCCAGGCGATCCCCACAAGGGCCTTCAGCACTGTAAGGTCCGGCTTGAAAGAACGCCAGGTGATACGGACCTGGCTCTTGCCCCTGAACAGGTGATACAGCTGGAAAAGAACACCGACGCCCCGTCCGATGGTGGTGGCGATAGCAGCCCCCTTTAATCCGAAATAATGGATGAGCAGCGGACAAAGGATGATATTACAGCCGTTGGCGATCCATAAGGACCACATCGCCATGGATGCATTACCCGCTCCGCGGAAGATACCATTGATAAGATACAGCAGCATGATCACGATGCTGCCCCCAAAGAGGATACGGGTGTAAGAAGCTCCCGAAGCTACCGTTTCAGGCGAGGCGCCCATCACGCGCAGGATATCCGGCGCAAAGACCAGACCCGCCAGGCTGACCACCACCGTAATGCCCAGGGCAAGATTGATAGCCTGGGCCGCCGCATGAGCCGCTTCCTCCGGGTTCTTTTCACCCGTACGGCGGGCCACCATCGCAGTGGCCGCCATGCTGAGACCGATAGCCATGGAATATACCAGCGTAAGCACCGACTCGGTCAGACCCACGGTCGCAACGGCCTCCTTGCCGATGCGGCCTACAAAGAAAATATCCACGACGGCAAACACCGACTCCATGCACATCTCCAGGATCATGGGTATGGATAAAAAAACGACAGCCCTCCGGATACTGCCCGTGGTATAGTCACGGTGCTCACCCGAAAGCGCTTGCCTGATGATTGAATAGACAGAATTATTACTGCCGGAAGTAGTTTGATCAGAAGACATTATATCCCGATTTAAAAAATTGCAAAATAAAAAATGACGGTAGGGTGCAAAGGCATATTGGCACCAGGGAGAGGCGGACTACGAGGCCCTTTACAACGGAGAGAGAATTAGCACTTCATAAGCATGACATTAATAAAACAAAACTCATGTATTTTTTTAAGAGGGAGAAATATTTTCAAAAGAAACCGCTCTTTTGGAAAAGGATTGTCTCAAATACCCCGTATTCATTGCTCGTTTCCCCCGGGGAATTGTTATTTAACAGAAAGAAAGGTCGATCGGAAATTACCCCCGCCTTTTTTGGGTTATCTTGGCCCCGTTAACCTAGCGCATGCCCGATGCACACCAATACCAAGCCTTCCAGGTAGCGTTTGACACCTGATATAATGCATTGGTGCGATGAGATCGTCGTCGTGGACAGCTATAGCACGGATGATACCCTCGATATTTGCAGGGAGTTCGGCTGTACCATATTCTTCAGGGATTTTGAAGGGTACGGGACGCAAAAAAAATTCGCCGTCTCCAAAGCCAGTAACGATTGGATCCTCTGTATCGATGCCGATGAAGTGCTATCCGGGGAACTCTGTAAGGAAATACAGTCAATACTATTGAAAAAGCCCTCCTTTGCAGGATACCAGTTTCCCATGAACCTGGTATTCCTGGGACGGGAGTTCCGGTATGGAAAAGAAAGCCGGCGATATTTCCTTCGTCTTTTTAACAGACAGGCGGGTAATTACAACCAGGCCCTCGTCCACGAAAAGCTGGAGCTGAAAGGAAAGACAGGCCGCCTGCATAAAAAGATGCTGCACTACAGCTATGCCAACCTCCGGCAATGGAATGAAAAATGCGAGCGTTATTCTTCCCTGTCCGCCCGCGAAGCGGTAAAAAAAGGAAAGAAGAAATCGATACTTGCCGTGCTGATAGCCCTGCCATACTATTTTTTCAGGTATTATTTCCTGGAACGGAATTTCCTCAACGGGCTGGAAGGGTTTTACTGGTCCGTTTTAAATGCCCAATATCATTTTCTGAAATATGTGAAGATCAGAGAGCTGAGCGCCTCCCCTCACACAACCCGTTCATATAAATGATCACCCGTCTTATCCCATTCAGGAAAAAAAGCCTGCGCGTGCTTATGTATCACAGCATATCCGGCACAGGTCAGCGGGATGATCTTACCGTAGGTGCTGATCAGCTGGAAGCTCAATTCCGCTATCTCCGGACCCACGGTTATTCCACCATCCTGCTCAGCGAGCTCATCGCAGCTATCGAAGGGAAAACGGCTCTGCCGGAAAAACCCGTGCTGGTGACCTTTGATGACGGCTTTCGCGACAACTACGAGATCGCCTATCCCCTGGCCTGCCAGTACCGCGTCCGTATCAATCTTTTTGTGGTGCCCGCTTTTATCCATAAAGGAGAATACAGGGGCATTCCCTGTCTGACGGCGGAAGATATTCGTAAGATGGACCCTGATCTGGTGGAAATAGGTCTGCACTCCTTTGACCATCGAAGCTATGACGGACTCAGCCCGTTCAGGGTAGCCGCGGACGTCGAGCTTAGCATAAAGACATTGGATACGATGGATATCGCTTATCAGCCCTGTCTTGCCTATCCCTTTGGCGCCTTTCCACGCCGCAAAGGACTGGACCAGTCAAGCCTTTTTGAGATCCTGGAAGATAAAGGCATCTGTCTGGCCTTTCGCATCGGCAACCGCATCAACCGCTTCCCCCTCCGTAATCGCTTCCTGGTCCAGCGGCTGGATATCACAGGACATGATACCCTGCAATCCTTTCGATGGAGCCTGATCTATGGCAAGAAATGGACCCGCCTGATCTCATCCCTGTTCAAAGACCGCGCCGCCATCTAACCCAGCCGGAAATCCACGGATAAGATACAACCCTTGCCGGGGGCAGACGCAATGGTTACCTGTCCGTTATAAAGCTCTGCCCGGTTGATGATATTGCTGATGCCGATGCCTTCCCTTTTTTTCCAGGGATCGAACCCCCGGCCATTGTCGGATATGCAAAGCGTGATCAGGGGACCTTCCTCACGGATAGAGACCTCGACAGTAC
>DASZVM010000519.1:0-4640 GCA_035547295.1 Puia sp.
CAATCCCTTCCAATGGATGAAAACAGTCCTGGAGAAAATCCCTGCCCACCCCATCAATAAGATCCAGGAGTTGATACCTCATCGTTACAACTCTATACAATAATTTTTACAGCCATTTACTGGGGTTGGCCGTAGGCTTACGGCGGAACTGCAATGCTATACGGCGGAAGAGAAGTTCAACAAAGTGCGGCAACGGAGCCCTCATATCTTTCAGCTGGTGCCGCACAAATACATCGCCAACTACCTGGGTATGGATGCCACCAATTTCAGCAAATTGATCAATAAGCAAAAAATTTAGGCGATCTTGGTTTTTACCAAGATTGGCTGTTGGGGCGGGAGCTAGATTTGCTTTTCTAAATATTTTATTATGAAGCTTGTTGATAAGGATCAATTGTTGGATGCACTGGAAGAGAAGGTCAATGCGCATCTGGACGCAGCCGTGCGGGTATACCAGAATTTGCACAGCGATCTTTTGCTCAAACCTGCCGTGGATGGCGGCTGGAGTATTGCACAATGTCTCGGGCATTTGAACAGGTATGGGGATTATTATATCCCTTTGATACGGCAGGCGCTTTCCCGCCAGGCGGGGCTGGTGCAGGGCGGCGTATTCAAAAGTGGTTTTTTAGGCAACTATTTTACACGTCTCATGGATCCGGATACGGGGAAGAAGAAGATGAAGGCGTTCAAGGCGTATTCACCGGCAGTTGTATTGGATGCCCATGCCGTCGTCGCGGAGTTCATCCGGCAGCAGGAGATATTGTTGATCTGTTTGCAATGGGCCCGCCGGGCTGACCTGAATAAGCAGAGGATCCCGGTGTCTATTTTACCCTGGCTCAAGCTAAAACTGGGGGATGTGCTGCAATTTGTCATCGCGCATGACGAGCGGCATATGCGGCAGGCCATGAGGAACTGCCCGATGGATTGAGCATGATCCACTAAAAAAGTCAGTAGAGAGCCTGGTATCGGGAAATTGCCGTATTTTCAGCCGTGATGCTTAAGACGTTTGCTTTTCGTTGCTGGACCTTTCTGCTGTTGTTCTTTTCACTGACCCCTGTCTTTGGGCAAAAGAAAAATGCGGGTTTTGAGCTGCACATCCGCCGGGCATCGGGCCCTATCGTTATCGATGGATTTCTCCGCGAAGCCGCGTGGCAGGAGGCGGACAAGGCAGGGGATTTTTTTATGGTGCTGCCGATGGATACCAGCCGTGCCCGGGTACGGACAGAGGTGAGGATGACCTATGACGGGCGTTATCTCTATCTGGCGGCGGAGTGTTACAATGGTGTTCCCGGACCGGATATGGTGGAGTCGCTGCGAAGGGATTGGTCCTTTCTGAAGAATGACAATTTCATTTTCTTTATGGACACGTTCGAGGACCAGACCAATGGTTTCTCGTTTGGCGCCAATGCTGCGGGAGGGCAGTGGGACGGGCTGATGTATGAAGGCGGCAAGGTGGACCTTAGCTGGGACAATAAATGGAGCTCCGTGGTCAGGCGGTTTGAGGACAGATGGGTGCTGGAGATGGCCATCCCATTTAAAACGCTGCGTTACAAAAAAGATGTCACCCGCTGGGGGATCAATTTTAGCCGGAATGATCTGAAGACGACGGAAAAATCCGCATGGGCCCCTGTCCCCCGGCAATTCCCAACGGCCTCTTTGGCCTACACGGGCGTATTGGTTTGGGATGTACCGCCCCCTCCGCCGGGTCCGAATATTTCTGTGATCCCCTATGTGCTGGGGGGAGCTTCCAGGGATTATGCGGGGCATGGGCCTGTGGTTTATAAGAAAGAGATCGGTGGCGATATGAAAGTTGCGGTTACTTCGTCGCTGAACCTGGACCTGACCGTGAACCCCGATTTTTCGCAGGTGGATGTGGATAAGCAGGTGACGGACCTCAGTCGTTTTGAGCTGTTCTATCCGGAGAAAAGACAGTTTTTCCTGGAGAATGGGGACCATTTTACGAATTTTGGCTATGCTTCCATCCGGCCTTTTTTCTCCCGGCGTATCGGATTGGGCGTACCCATTCAATTCGGAGGTCGTCTCAGCGGCAAGCTGGATCGCAACTGGCGTATCGGGGTCATGGATATGCAGACAGGGGCGGTGGATTCCACTGGTCTTCCCCGTCAGAATTTTGCCGTTGTGGCGCTGCAGCGAAAGATATTTGCCCGCAGTAATATAGGTTTCCTGTTTATCAATAAGCAATCCCTGCATTACCAGCCGGGCAAGGATACTACACACCTTGCCTATTCCCTGTACAATCGCAATCTGGGACTGGAATTCAACCTGGCTTCTTCCAACAACTATTGGACGGGCAAGGCATTGCTGATAAGATCCTTTAGTCCCGGCAAGCGTGGGGACGACTATGTACATGCGGGCAATCTGCAATATATGGACAGGCACTGGATCATTGGGGCTCAATATGAGTATACGGGCAGCAATTTCAATGCAGAGGTGGGGTATGTACCCAGACAGGGTTATTTCAAGTGGAACCCGACGGTATCTTACCTGTTCTTTCCTCGTGGCGGGGTGGTGCTCAGTCATGGTCCCCAGGTGGTGTCGAATTATTATTACAACGGATCTTTTCACCACACGGATGATGAGACCACCGTTACCTGGCTGGCTACTTTCCGGGATAAAAGCACCTTGTCCGGGGTGTTTGTCCATGATTACGTGGAGCTGTTGCAACCTTTTGACCCGACCAATACAGGGCGTGCCTTTTTGGCGAAGGGCAGCCGGCATGACTGGAAAACCGCGGGTTTTGATTTTGTCAGCAAACCGCAAGCACTGTTGACCTACGATGCATCCTTTCGATATGGGGGATATTATGCTGATGGGGTCAAGCTTACACTTAGCGGGGATGTGGGGTACAGGATACAGCCCTACGTAAATATGACGATGAATTTTTCTTATAACAGGCTGTCGCTGCCACAGCCCTGGGGTGTGCAGTCCTTCTGGCTGGTGGGTCCCCGCATCGATGTGACAATGACCAATACGTTCTTTTTTACCACCTATATACAGTATAACCAGCAGATACATAATATGAATTTGAATACCCGGCTGCAGTGGAGGTACAAGCCCGCTTCCGACCTCTTTGTAGTGTATACGGATAATTATTTATCCACCCCGTTTTCGGTAAGGAGCCGTGCATTGGTGGTGAAATTCAATTATTGGTGGAATTTGTAAGGGTTTTCGGGGTTTGCTTAGGCAATTCGGGGTAAAAGGGCTACATTTGCAACCCATTATGTTATCCGGGCCAGCCGGGTAATATGGGACCGGGAAGTAGCGCAGGCCGGTAGCGCACCTGGTTTGGGACCAGGGGGTCGCAGGTTCGAATCCTGTCTTCCCGACTTAGGATGAGCGAGTTAGAAATAACTCGCTTTTTTTTTTTGTGATTTTGGGTCAGGTTTTGGACAGAAATGGGTCAGATGATTTTCCCGACCTTTGGAGGACCACAAGGAGCTTAAACTTTTATCTAGCTATTACTCTCTTTTATCATTAGGCTTGTATAAATATTTTATCTGTGGAGTGGATGGGGGTGAAGTTTCCGCTTCGAATCTGTATCCAGCAATGATTTGAGTTCCTAATTTTTTACAGTCGATGTAATCTTCTACAAAAAAACGCATGAACTTACTATCCGAGAATAGTTTACTGGAAACTGGCTTAGGGGTATCTTTATTTTCCACAATGATTTCTTTAACGTTCTCATCGCCAAGTCCCATAAAATGATTATAAGCATTCCCCAACGTCTTTGCGGTTTCAAAAGGATAGCTGCATTTTGGTATATAAAACACGAGGAATTTTTCCCTCGTTTTAAAATCATACACAACTGCAAACTTAATCATGAATCCTCCATCCGGCCCTTTCATTGAAAAATCGGCAGATGCCTTGAACGCTTCCGGATAGCAATTTTTGAATTTAAGGCCTAGCGGGGATGGGTTTTTCCAAATAATATTAGTAGGGATAGGGTCAATGCGCCTGTCTGCTTCATCAAGGTTTACCCATTCGCCGTTTTCCCCTTTCATCGTTATATGTGACAAGGTAGGATAATTCCAGCCTAATTCCCTGCCAGACCATTCTATGTTGCCACATTCCTCCCATTTTATAGAAGTGTCGATGATCTCTGTCTTAAATTGCACGCCTTCATTCTCTATTACTTCTAGGTATTCGACGGAGACAAGTTGTAAAGACTTATCGACAAAGCGCCGGTCAAGCACAACGTTATCTGCGTTCCCAAACATTTTAACCGTGGGATAAATTAAGCCGTCAAACTTTTCTCCGGAAAGTAAGATGTTGGCAATGGCAGCCGTTAACTTGTACAAATGGGAATCTGCCGGGTCTATTTTTTTGACGAACCATTTAGCCAGAAACTCTCGTATTGCTATTTGTGTTTCATTCGATTCTTTCGCATACTCATGCTCAAGCAGAGTATATAATTTCCCAAGTTCTCTTTTACTGTTTAGTATAGTTGCACTTCCTTCGGTAAAACCTACTGAGTTTAATAGCATGTCGCCTGTAGTCTTCCACGTGGATAGTATAATCTTATCTCCTACTTTTGGGTTAAGTTCAAAAAACGGAACACTCCGGCCAATACTTCCATAAAATCTTGCTACACCTTGTTCATTCGCTCTTCCTAATGTTGCCAT
>DASZVM010000520.1:0-2454 GCA_035547295.1 Puia sp.
CGAGCACCTGGGCCAGCTTGATCTCACCCGTGGTCATATCCTGCAGGACAAGCATGTCTATCTCTTTGAATTGATCAATAGCAGGAAAGAACATTGGTCTATAAAATTCCAGTATCACCATTGATAGCCGCCAAAAGTCCATCGCATGATCATTAACTTACTTAGCCGTCATTCCAAAGCCATCGCCTGGTCGCTTTATTTCCTTTTTTGCGCCGAATGGCTGTCTGCCATACCAGGCCCTGTCGCTCCTCTTCCATTACCGGCACGCACATATGTCTTGCCTTTTGCTCCTTCTCCTGCAAGCAAACCGGCCCCGGCCCCTGCAACGACAAAACATGCCTATGGCGGCGGACCGGGCCAACCCGAGATGCAGGCATTCCAGTCCGTGAACGCCAACAATATGGTGGACCTCTTCACCGGCGACTTTTCCTATAATATTCCCCTGATGGACGTGGGCGGCTATCCGTTGAATATCTCCTATCGCAGCGGCATATCCATGGACCAGGAAGCCAGCTGGGTGGGCCTCGGCTGGAACATCAACCCCGGCACCATCACCCGTAATCTCAGTGGATTGCCGGATGACTTTTCCGGAAAGGATTCCATAAAAAAGATCAACAGCATCAAGGAAAATAAGACGATCGGCGTCACAGCGGGAGGTTCCGGAGATGTGGAGGTGGCAGGGCTGCCCATCAATGCGACCCTGGGCGCAAGCCTGGGCGTCTTTCACAACAACTACAAGGGATGGGGCTTGGAGAATGGCATCAACGCTACCATCAATTCCGCCCAGGGATCAAAGGGCGGACTGACGGGTGGCCTGGGATTGTCGGCCGAAAATAATTCCCAGGACGGACTTACGCTGACACCCTCTCTTTCCCTGGAGCTGTCCCAACGGAATGCCGACGATAATGCCAGTCTCACCAATTCCTTTTCCGTCGCCCTTCCCTATAACTCCCGCAGCGGTCTCAAAGGTCTGCAGCTTTCCATCGGCCAGCGGCTGACCAGGACCGACCTCGACAACCAGTCCGGGAATAACAGCACCTCTACCAGCAGCAGCACTTTCACCAGCACCATATCCTTTGCCTCGACGGCTTACACGCCGACCATCACCATGCCACTGACCACCCGGCAATATTCGTTTACGGCGAAGCTTGGCCTGGCCCAATACACTTTTCACCCCAGCGTCTATCTCAGCGGATATATTTCAAAACAAAGCATCGACCCGTCAGATACGCTGCTGGCCCTGCCTGCCTATGGCTATCTGCACTACCAGGATGGGGCCGGCAATAAGAGCGCATTGCTGGATTTCAACCGGGAAAAAGAGCTGGTCTATCGTGAAAACCCTGTCATGCCGCATATCGCCGTCCCTCTCTATACGTACGATGCCTTCTCCATCACCGGCGAAGGAACGGGCGGCATGTTCCGCGCCTACCGGGGAGATGTGGGCTATATCTACGATCATTTGATCCGTACCAAAGACTTTTCGGACAAGGCCAGCGTGGATCTCGGCTACTCCAACCTCGTACATGGAGGATTGGACCTGAATTTCACCCGGGCCTTTACCCAGAACAGCGCCTGGACGGACCAGAACAGCCTGGGCAGGGTGATGGGGTTCAAAAAGGACTCCGGGCTCTTCCAGGCCGCCTATTTCCGCAACCCCGGTGAAAAATCCATCAACTCAAAAAAATTCTATGACGGTCTTGGCGGCGATGACGTCGTTACCGCCAAACTTTACCAGGCAGGGACCAGCAGCTCCGTGATCCAGGCAACCAATTATCTCACACTCTACCGCGGCAAACGTCCCATTGCAGACAGCCTGATGACCCCGCAAAAAGCGTTCAAGCAGGAAAGGGATAAACGGACACAGGTGATCTCCTATCTGAATGCCCAGGAGGCGGACGTGGCGGGGCTTTCAAAATATATCGAGAACTATACTCCCAATGTATTCACCCTGGCCACCTGCAGCCCGGCGAAGGAGAATGATGAAGGGGATGCGATCGGGTTGGTGGGGGAATACTTTACCAATAAATTTCTGACAGGTGCGCCGGCCTATGTCAAATTATATGACACTATCGGTTTCAAATGGGACAGGAACCCTCCCGCCACACCTGTTCAGAATTTCCCCTCGGACTTCTTCTCCATCCGCTGGACAGGCCGGCTGAAAGCGCCCGTGACGGGCCGCTATGTATTCCACACCACCCCTGACGACGGTGTAAGGTTCTGGCTGAACGACTCGCTGCTGATCCAGAATTATCTGCCCCAGACCCTTGGGAAGGACACGGTCTACCTGGTAGCAGGAGAAATGTACCCGTTGAAAATGGAATACTACGAGAATGGCGGCAATGCCAAAATAGACCTGCAGTGGTCGTATCCCGGTCAAAGCACCTACGTCAACGTACCCCGTCATTATCTTTATCCGCCCGCGGTAGATACCTTCGATGTGAATGGCTATCTTGT
>DASZVM010000521.1:0-7798 GCA_035547295.1 Puia sp.
AAGTCCTGGGCGGAAAAGTAAAAAAAGGCAGCATTCCCCCGCTGTGGGACGGTAAGGCGGCCGAACGCATTTGCCATGAGCTGGTGAAAGCTGTTACCGCTTAGTATCCAATACTTGTATATTTACAAAAAAAATCCCTCCAGGTTATATGGAAAATCAACCGATCAAACCCTCCCCGGAAGAGAAAGACATCGACCTGGGCGTTCTCTTCAAGATCTTCATCGAGATAGCCCATACCCTTGCCTCCGCATTGAGGAGACTGGTCCGGCGGCTGCTGAACCTGCTTATATGGTTCCTGGTTTTCCTGCGAAAGAGGGTACTGCTCCTGGTAGTGGGGTTGTTGCTGGGCCTCATACCCGGCTTCTATATCTACCTTATCAAAGGTCCGCGTTTCTACTCTTTGATGACCGTAAAGGTGAACTTCCAAAGCGCGCACAATCTCTACAACAAGGTGGACTATTTCAATTCTCTCATCCAGATGCATGAGAACAAAAAACTGGCCGCATTATTCAATATTTCCGACGAAGATGCCGATAAGCTGGTCAGGTTCGAGATACGGGCCATCGATGACGACATCCAGGCAATAGAGCTTTACAAGAAATATTTTTATGACCCGCAAGATTATGCCCGGGTGGTAAGGGAGGGACAGTTGATGCTCACGAGGGACTCCGCCTGGTCAAACATCATCAGGTTCAGGGATTTTAAGAACAAATTGTCATTCTACGACTACCCGTTACAGCAGGTCAAGCTCGTTAGCAAGCTCCCTTCGGGGTATGGCGCCATAGAGGCCGGGTTCGTTGCAGCCGTCAGCGGCAACGAAGCGCTCCAACGGAGAAAGCTTATATCCGACTCGGTCCACCAGGAGCAGGCCCGTGTCATCCGCAGTTCGCTTTCCAATGCGGACAGCCTTATGAAAGCATTCGCCAAACAGGTTGCCGCAGGAGGAAGAACAGAGAGCAATGCTACGCTTACCTTGTCCGCCAAACAAGGGAAAAGCCCGGAAACAGAAGTATTCGACGAGACGATAAAGCTGAACAATGAATTTGGCAGACTGCAGCAGCAGCATGCTGATCAGCTAAACGTCCTGGACGTTTATGCCGACCTTAACGACAGAGGCACTTATATGTCGCCTTTTAAAGAATCCTTCCTGGACTATTCCTTGTGGTGTTTGCTGGGTGCCTTCATCATCTCGTTGCTGTGGGAAGCATATTCAGCCATCGACAAGCTGGAAAAAAAGAAGATGCATGCTTAAAAGGCTTACGCTGGTAGCGTTGTTTACCGGCTCTGCCCAGTTGGCTACCCTGCTGGCCCTGAAATACCTGTCGGGAAAGCTGTCCGCCGGCCAGCTCAGTGCATTGGGAGAGATCGATTCGCTCATCAATCTTATCGTGAACCTCGTGGCGTTGGGGCTGCTGCTATCCTCGGTAAGGGACATCGCCCTGAGCCCCGACTGGGAAACAGAGATCGACAAGACGCAGACAGCCCGTCTGACGTTCTCCCTATGCCTCGTCCCTCTTTCCTTATATGGTCTCTACGATCATAATTACAGCATTTTTCTTTTTGCCCCCATTTTTGCCCTGAATGCCGATTATGCTCTATACGGACGCTCCCACTCTGTGCTGGCGGCCTTTCTATCCTTTTTAAGGGTAACGTTCCCTTTCCTTGCCGTGTTCATCGTCATTTTATTCTATCCCGACGGGTTGGCCCAAACTTTCTTTCTGAGCTCCGTCATCATCTATTTTTTTGTAGGGTTCTTTATTGCCCGCTTTTTTCGAAGGCCCTACCTGCCAAAACCCGCCTGGAAAAGTCTTAAGCTCTATTGGAAAAGTCTTGACCTGGGCGTTGCCGGTCTTGCCTATTATTTCATCGGTCTGGGTCTCATCCCCATTGCCGCCAGATTCTACAATGACGACACAATGGCCATAGCCTATGTAGGCTGTAAAATGTACATGATATTTAAAGGCGTCCTGCGCATTATCAGCCAGTCTTTTGTAAAAGAAATGATCGATGCGGGCGTCCAGCTGCAGGTAGACAGGCTGGCCGGGTTTGCCGGATTCTTTTTTTTGGCGGCAGCCGTTTTTTATCCTTCCACCTTTATCCGCCTTTTCCTGAACAAAGCGCTGTCCTTCGACCACGGCATGCTGGTCATCCTCGCCGTTGCGGGTCTGCTGGCCGCCATCCTGCTCAGCTATCCCAATAAGGCCATCCTGGAAAAGAACGACAGACCTTATTCCATCGTTATGGCCATCGGTGCGGTAGCCGCCATTGGGCTATGCATCGTACTCTCCTTTTTTTCCTCTTCGCCCGTAACTATATTTGTCAGTATCCTGGCCGGAGAAACCGTTTGCCTGCTGGGTTTAATAAAATTGTGCGGCAGCCGGGAAAACCTGGGCCAGCGATCGTTGATATGGCTCAAATATGCGGCGATCATGGGAGTACCCCTGGCCGTCAGGCTATACGGCGGCGATTCATATATTGCCTTTTTTTCCGGAATGGGCACGATGGCCGCTTTATTCCTTTTGATCTTTTATAAAAAGCTCCGGCTAAAATAATTCAACGCCATGCAAGCCAATATGCCGTCCATAAAGAAGATCTTCAGCCTGGAAGGGTATATTGTGCTCTATTTCCTCGCCTTGCTCTTCTTTGGTAAAGCTTTCTCCAAACTCAGCATTATCGGCCCCCTTTACCTCCATGATGCCGTCCTGCTCCTGCTCACCCTCATGGCTATCAACAGGGGAAAGATAGCAGCCCGTTTTGGTGCCGTCTGGTGCCTGCTGGGAATAGCGACGCTATACCTGGCGGTCTCCCTCCTATTTTTCCATTTGCCATCCAATCTGAAGCTTATCGCGCTACGGCAATTTATGCTGTTCGTTTATCTCGGGTGCGCCATCATCATTTACAATAGCCTGGTAAGAAAAGGAGTGGACATAGCCGGACCTTTATTCCTGATCAAATGGGTCGCCGTGCTGTCAGTATGGCTGCAGGGAGCCCTGATGGTATTAGGCTACCTGTTCATACGGGGGTTCAGTCTCTTCGGGGAAAGTGATTACAACTATTTCTCACCCCTTGCAGTATTCGGTATCATCACTTATGCCGCTTTTGCGCTGGCTTATGAAAAGAATATATGGATAAAGAGCTTCAAGTTTGTCCTTGCCCTGTTCCTGTCCACCACGTTAGGGCATTCATCCGCCTTCCTGGCCGTATTCGTCATTTTATTGATCTATTTCTTTATCAGGATCCGACCCCTGCAACGTTTCATAGCGCTGGGTCTTTGTCTCACCGCCATCCTGGCGCTACAGCTCCTTCCCGAATTCAGAGATGCCAATGCCAGCTGGCGGCTGCTGTACTGGCGACATGTCATGGATAACATGATATTTCATAAATACCTTGTCCTGGGGAATGGCTTCGGCAAGCCCTATATGACCTATGATTATGCCGTCTATATCAACAGGGTGCTTCATTCTCCCATCATGCTGGATGAACAATATCCTCTGGCCAGATATCTGGCGCCTCCCCATAATTCAATGCTTACCATTATGTTCCATGTGGGAATACTGCCGGCGCTCCTCCTGCTCGTCCCGCTGAGAGGGTTGTTCGTACAGTTGCTGCTAAAGCCCGTATCTTCCGATACGACGAAGAATTTTATGGTGTATGCCTTCGCAGGCTGCCTGGTGTGGATCCTCTTTAATGTGATACTGGAACTGCCTCATTCGGCCACTTATTTCTGGCTGGTGTATTTTACCACCGCCTGGCTGCTCAGGGTCAGGGCCGCACCATCTGTTCAGGAGCCGCAACGGCTATGAGCTATCCGGCATCGTAAAGAAGTAACCGTAAATTGCCAAAAAAATTACATCTTTGCGTTTCAGCATGGTAAGGATATTATTTGTTGTCCAGCTTCCCCCTCCTGTTCATGGAGTCGCACTGATGAATGAGCTGATCGTAAAAAGTCCATTGATACAAGAGAGCTTCCGGGAACGTCACATCAACCTCGGTACTTCCAATCAAATAAAGGACATAGGAAAATTCTCCCCCGCCAAACTGCTGCTGTCCGTCCGCTGCCTGGCATCGATCATCAAACATCTTCTCTTCTTCCGCCCACATCTGGTCTATTTCACGCCTTCACCCACAGGTTTTGCGTTCTACAGGGACGCGCTGTATATCAGCATGATAAATTTTTTCCCTGCCAGGCTCGTCCTGCACCTCCATGGCCAAGGCATACAGGCAGGGGCCCGCGACAGCCGGCTCTTCCGGTGGCTATGCAAAAGGATGTTCAGAAAGGCGCACGTCATTTTTCTCTCGGAAGGACTAAAGAAAGATGCCATCGAATTTGTTCAGCGTCCCCCTTTTGTGGTGAACAACGGCCTGGCCGACGATGTAATTCCTCCTGTCAGGCCGCCGGAAGAAAGACCGCTTCGTATCCTCTATCTTTCCAATTATGTAAGATCGAAGGGCATCCTGGACCTGGTGGATGCCCTGGAAATAGTCGCCCGGACCCACCGCAGCTTTCATTGTGACCTCGTGGGAAAGCCATTCGATGTAAGCACAGAGTTCCTCGCCGGCTACATACAACAAAAAGGACTTGCAGAGGTTATAAGTATTCGCGGAGCTCTTTATGGTAAAGAAAAGACCCGGTTCCTGGAAAATGCGGATATCTTTACCTTGCCCTCTTTTAACGATGCATTCCCGCTTGTCATACTGGAAGCTATGAAATTCGGTCTTCCCGTCATCAGCACCTATGAAGGCGGCATACCGGATATCATCGATGACAGCGTCACCGGTCTGCTGATCCCCAAAAGGGATATCAAGGCATTGGCGGCAAAACTTCTTTTTTTACTGGAGCACCCTGAAGAAAGACAACGGCTGGGCAACGCAGCGAGGAAAAAATTCCTGGAGAAATTCACCCTTTCAGATTTTGAAAGGAATATGCACGAGGTCTTCCGGCAGGTGGTCCAACAGAAATAATAACCGTAATCTCATTGTATGTGTGGCATAGCAGGCTTTATTAATTTTCAGAATGGTGACGAGCTCGTCCGGCTTGCCCAGCGTGAACAGGCGCACCGGGGCCCGGACAGCAGCGACGGTTGGATCATGGACAATGTCGCCCTGGCCCATCTCCGTCTTTCCATCATCGATCTCGATCACCGGAGCGACCAGCCCTTTATCAAGGACGGGCTGGTAATGGTCTTTAACGGAGAGATCTATAATTTTCAGGAGCTGCGGGCGCGCCTGGAGGAAGCCAATCCATCCCTTACCTTCCGTACCAGCTCGGATACGGAAGTCCTGTTGGAATGGTACAGATGGAAAAGAGCGGATTGTCTTGCGGACCTCATCGGCATGTTCGCCTTTGCCGTCTACGATCTGCAGGCCAGGACCCTTTTCCTGGCCAGGGACCATTTTGGCATAAAGCCCCTGTTCTACACTTTTATCAATGACAGGCTGGCCTTTGCTTCCGAGCTGAAAGCGCTCGTGAAGGTCCCCGGCTTCGACAAGACCATCAATCCCGTTGCGCTCGCAGGCGCCATGAACTATTTATGGGTACCCGGCAACGGGACGATGTTCATGAATTGCCACAAACTGCCGCCGGCCCATTATATGCAGCTGGACATCTCCCTGCCTTCCTTAAGCCCTGTGATAAAAGAATACTGGCGCCCCTCCACACAGGTGACGTTGAAGGATGAACGGCAGGCAATGGATGCACTGACGGAATGCATGGAAGCTTCTATAAAAAGACACATGATCGCAGACGTGCCCGTCAGCAGCTTTCTCAGCGGAGGCCTGGATTCCTCCCTCATCTCCGTCATGGCCGCCCGCACCGGCATAAAGCTTTCCACCTATACCATCGCCACATCGAAAGAAGACAAACAGATAGAAAAAATGCCCGCCGACGAAAAATACGCCCGGCGGCTGGCTACGGAATTCAATTTCGATCACCATGAGATCCTGCTGCAGGCGGATATCGTGAAAGACCTTCCCCGGATGGTATATATGCTGGACGAGCCGATCGGCGACCCCGCGGCATTGAATACTTACCTGATCTGCAAGGCAGCCCGTGAAAAAGGGGTGAAGGTCCTGCTGTCGGGGATGGGGGCGGACGAGATCTTTTTCGGTTACAGGAGACAGAAAGCCACCCTGATGACCAGCCGCTATCAGCGGATCCCCCGCATGATCAGAAGGCCCCTGGCCGCCCTGGCCGGTCTCCTGCCGGTGAAAGCCTTCGGCAAGGGCATACGGCCCGTAAGATGGATCAAACGTTTCCTCTCTTTTGCGGAGCTTCCTCCCGAAGAAGCCTACATGCGGAGCTATTCTTATTACAACGAGCAGGAGCTGCAGGAACTTTTCCGGCAGGACATCCGGGAACCCTACAAAGCCCTGAGAGAACAGCACCGGCACGCATATATGGATAATGGGTTCCAGGAGGATGTAAACCGTATGTGCCACACGGATATGCACCTGTTCATGACGGGACTGAACCTGACGTATACCGATAGAGCTTCCATGGCCGCCTCCGTCGAAGTAAGGGTTCCCTTCATAGACAGGGAGGTCGTGCAGTTGGCCCTGCAAATAGCGGGAGATCTGAAATACAAGAACGGCCAGCAGAAATATATCCTCAAAAAAATGGCGGAAAAATACCTTCCACAGGACATCATCTACAGACCCAAGGCCTCGTTCGGGGCCCCCATCCGCAGCTGGATCAGCAACGAGCTGAAGGATATGGTCGACCAGCTCCTGTCCGAAGAACAGGTACGTCGCAGAGGCCTCTTTCACTACGAATTCATCAAAAAGATCATTGACGAGGACAGAAAAGGCATTGCCGACCACGCCTACCGGATCTATCAACTGATAACCCTGGAATGGTGGCTTATACAATACATTGATTATCAATACAATTAATCATTTTGCTTTATTTTTTTTAATGCTGATTTAATCGTTTGCCGGCAGCGCAGGTCAAACTTTTCACGTTATAGACCCTGGTAACGTGATCTAACCCTTCGCTTATGGTAAAAATATCCTTTCGAAAAAAAAAGACTTTATTCATCCGGCTTCTTTGGCTGTCGCTCTGCTTCGTCCTGTTCTCATGCTCAAAGAGCCATGACAAACCCTCCGATCCCGACCCGGCACCGGCCAATTCCCTAAGCTCCGACGGCAATCTCCTCGCGGACGGCACTTTCGAAGATTGGGACCTGGTGAACGTAGTCCTTAAAAAATGGAATAGCTCTGTTGCCGCCGGCGGTATCATTACCAGGTCCGAAAACCCATCGGCTGTCAGGTTCTCCGCCAATGCAGCCGGCAGCTATTACATCTATCAGCAAGTCTCCCTGGAAGCCAGGAAATTCTATAAAGTTTCCGTCACGGCAGACTATACGTTGAACGATTACTCCGCCGCGGGGATATATGTAATGGATACTACCATGCAGCATGTGCTGGGAAAGTATGAAAGAGTATACAATAGCTCTTCCGGAGAGAGCTGGCAGTTTATTTTTTATTCCAGGAAAACGCTGAAAGCCAATGTCGTCATCGGCTTCCTCAATGGGATCAATGGCACCGTCCTCTTCAGCGGCGCTTCCGTGCAGGAATATTCCTATGAGCCGGTGATATCCGCCTCGGCCTTCTCTTCCCATCTCCAGGAGAAGCTCCACCTGGAGTTCCTGCCCGGCACCTTCGATTCCGCCGTCAGCCTTATTGGGGATTATGTGAATACGGTACTTTTGGCCAGTGACAGGTTTTTTGATGACACGGTAGAAAACACCTACCTGGATACGTATATCGGATCAGACTCCAACTATAAATATTTCAATCA
>DASZVM010000522.1:0-3330 GCA_035547295.1 Puia sp.
ATTCACACGGCTGATGAGTACCTTGGGACTGATGGGTTTGGTAACATAGTCGTCGGCGCCCGTCTCCAGACCCCGGACATGAGATCCTTCATCGCTGAGGGCGGTGAGGAACAGGATCAGGGTTTCCTTAAAAGCAGGCTGCGACCGTAGGATCTCGCAGACCTCCACCCCATTCTTTTTCGGCATCATGATGTCCAGGATGATGAGATCGGGACGTGCCATCTTGGCTTTTCCTACTGCTTCGTCCCCGTCTTTGGCCGTAACGACGTCGTATCCTTCCTTGCTCAGATTGTACTGGATAATCTCCAAAATATCGGGCTCATCGTCGGCTATCAGGATCTTCTTGCCTTTGGATTCCATTTAAACCAAAAATTTACGCAAACCTACTGGAAATAAAGCTATGGCAGATTTCCGGGTGATCAGTTCACAATTTGATAATATATAAATAACATCGGACAGGACCCGATTACCCTCTCTGTCCTTTAGGGGCAGTCTTTTAGAGGCATTTTGGGTTAATTTTCCTTTGGTCATAAATTTGTATACATTACAGCCGGAGAAGCTGATCAAATTATGATTAAATATTTACGATCCATTCCTTTCCAGATAGCGATATCTGTACTTATGATGACCTTCTCTCTGGATGGAATTGCGCAGACCAGCGCCTATCCTTATAAGGTGGCGCAGGACAGGATGCTCTGGCATGATAATGTGGACAAAGAGCAGCAAAAGCTCATAGTGGCAGGGGGTGGGAGCAAGGATACCGTTATCCGTCTTTCAAAGGATGAGACGGTGAACCTGCAGGTGACGGATGCCCTGGTCCGCCGGGTGGATGAGCTTCAGCAGCAGATCGAGTTCGATTCTACGCTCAACACAAATACAAAAAAGAAATATCTGAGAGGGCTGGAATACCTTTTAAAGGGTTTTCATCAGTCTATTACTGCCAGGGATATACAGGCTTCTGCCGCCCCCGCCCTTATTTCGGCCTTTGAAAAAGCGATGGAGCTGGATAGAAAGGGACAAAGCATCGAGCCTGTCGTTACGGGCGGCAGCTATGAGGTGGGGAAGATACTGGTGGAATGTTTTCTGTATCCCACGGAGAACGTGGGGGTCAAACCTTCCCGTCTCTACCTGGTCAAACGCTATTGCGAAATGCATCCTGCGCTGATCCTTAGCTATTTACATAATCATCCCGGTCTGCCTTTCGAGGACAGTCTTATCATTATCGCGGGGCATCATAATATCCGTCAGCTGTATGATTTTGCGGCGGCCAGCGACGAGCTGGGAGCCCATATCCGCAACTGCAAGGACACGCTGGTGCATACGGTGGCCATGCTGGCCAATAGTAAAAGCGGTCAATTGTATTTTCCTTTCCTGGATAACCTGGTAAAGGGTAAGATAACGACGGAGGAGATAGATAAGGTGAAAGGGGATGAGCTGAACTATTACAAGCTGCTGGTGAGGACCCGTCTGGACTACGCTGGCAGGATCCTGCCGCCCCAGAGAGATACTCCGTTGGAAATGAATGCCTTGACGGATATGCTCATGAAGAAGGGGAAGGAGATCTTTGTACGGGAGATCAATGCGCTTCATACCGTGGAGAACCCTGCCGTCAGATTTAAGATCCTGGACCCGTTGAGCCCGACCGAGCTGTATTACCTTATCGTCCTCAGCGAGGATGAGATATATACCTCCAGCTATCTGGGTGTTTATGAAAGGATCTTCCAGCGGATGCCCAATCCTTATGGGGACAGTCTGATCATGCAGGTGCATGGGGATTATTTCCGGAAATTCATCAAGATGGCCGCTGCCTATAACAAGCTGGACCATTTCCTCGGCACCATGGACAAGCAAAACGCCGGCACCATCATGAAGTCGTTTATCATCCACCTGGAAAAGGCCAACGAGGAAGAGGCGGTGGATGTGGCTGATTCCTACAGCAGCATCTTTGAAAAGAACCCTGCTCTTGCCCGGTTTATCCTGGGTGAAGTAAAGGCCAATTATGAGAAGAATATTACCGCGGGGGATAAAAAAGGTATCATTATTTATAGTCTTCTGGAAACCCTGTTCGAGTCGGCTGACACCGCCAATAACACGGATCTTTCCGCCCGGCTGGGGATCCCGCCTGTCTATTCGGTGGACTACAATTCGTTGACAGACGACAGCGGCCGGGTGATCCAGCAGGTGTTCTTTTATGGCGACCAGGACAAGGACGGTCAGAATTCCTTTGCCAATTTCATGGCTATGTTCCGTCCCCGGCCGGGTACCAGGCCTGAGTGGAAGATCACGGAGAATCCTCAATGGGTGACCATTTCTTCCGTGAGGGGCAAGCCTGTCATCATTTTTGCCAACAAACCCCTTTTGGGGGACGACGACCCGGATGATAAAGCGCAGAAGGCATTGGCCGCTTACCTGGAGGCCCGTCATTTGAAGCCTACCATCGTCATACACCGGGGACATAGCTATCATGTGAAATACACCATCTACCAGATGGCGCCTACTGCCCGTATCGTGGTGCTGGGATCCTGCGGAGGCTATAACAATCTCAGCGAAGTATTGAAGATCAATGAGGATGCGCATATAATCTCCTCCAAACAGGTGGGTACCAAGACCGTAAACGAGCCGATATTGCAGGCTATCAATAACACCCTGCTGGCCGGCAGGGATATAGAATGGCTGCCCATGTGGCGGGAGTTGAGCGCCCGTTTCCAGAATGACCCCGCGGCCAAGGAGAAATTCGACGATTATATACCCCCCTATAAGAACCTGGGCGCCATCTTTATAAAGGCTTACCGGAAAGCGATGGACAGTGAATAGTCGCAACCATTTGCCCGCTTGTTTGTAGTTTTGTTGCCTGGCCGGGCCAAGTACCGGGAGGGTCTAACCACATGTCGACAGAAGAGATAAAGAAAAGGAAAATATTCAATTTCAGCCTGCTGGCAAGGGTATTCCGGTATGCCGCACCCTATAAAAAACGTCTGTATACCTCCATTGCGCTTTCCATCCTGCTGGCTGTATTGTCCCCTCTTCGTCCTTTCCTGATCCAGGTGACGATCAATGATTATATCCGTGGCGGGGCCGCCAGGGCAGTGGTGTGGATCACGATCCTGCAGATAGCTCTCCTGCTGACAGAGACGGTATCCAGGTTCTATTTCTCTTTTATCACCGCCTGGCTGGGGCAGACGGTGGTGAAGGACCTCAGGGTGAATGTATATAAGAAAGTGCTGGGGCTCAATCTGTCACAGTTTGATAAAACCCCCATCGGCACCCTTACTACCCGTACCATCAATGACATCGAGGCCATTAACGACATCTTCTCGGATGGGCTCATCC
>DASZVM010000523.1:0-2746 GCA_035547295.1 Puia sp.
ATAAGACGGGACGCAACGGCCTCCGGGTGGGCGATCTGCTGGACAAAAACTTTACCACGCAATATATCAAGCTGCGGCTTAAGCATCAGCGGCTGCTGGATGGTCTCAATTTTCATGAAGATATTTCCGCATGGGAAGAGGAGTTCTTCGAAGCCCTGGAATTCATGCGGCAGTTCAAGATCGTCAATGGCGAATATTTTATCAATGACAAGATCTCCCAGGGTAAAAGCGTGCTGGCCGAAGGAGCGCAGGGGAGCATGCTGGATGTGGACTTCGGTACTTTCCCTTTTGTCACTTCCTCCAACACGATATCGGCAGGCGTCTGTACAGGTCTGGGTATCGCCCCGCAAAAGATCAGGGATGTCATTGGCGTGAGCAAGGCTTACTGCACCCGGGTAGGCAGCGGCCCATTCCCCACCGAGCTGGAAGATGCCACGGGTGAAGAGCTGCGGAAAGTGGGCAATGAGTTCGGCGCTACCACGGGCCGGCCCCGGCGCTGCGGATGGATCGACGGAGTCGCCCTGAAATTCGCCTGTATGATCAATGGCGTCACGAAAATAGTTATGACCAAGGCGGATGTCCTGGATGGGTTCGGAGAGCTGAAGGTATGTACGGCCTATAAGATCGGGGATACGACCACAAGCGAGATCCCCTTCCAAATGAACCGGTTACAGATAGAGCCCGTTCTGGAGTCATTTCCTGGCTGGAAATCGGACATTACTTCCTTGAAAAAATATGATAACTTGCCTGAGAAGATGAAGGAGTATGTTCAGTTTATCAATAAGTTCCTGGGAGTAAAAATTGCGTATATTTCCAACGGCCCCGGGAGGGATCAATTGATAGAAAACATCTAAAAAAATAGTAGGAAAAAAATTTGGCGAATTAAAAACTTAGCCGAAAATTTACAGACATAATCTTATTGGAATATGGCAACAAAATCTGATAAGGAGGGAAAGGGTTCAAAGAAATCCGCGCCTCAAACACCAAAGGAAACTCCGGGAAAAGCTTCCCCCAAATCCAAAAAACCAGAGGATGACGAGGAAGATAAAGAGGATGACGAGGATATGGATGATACCCCGAAAGCATCCCGTGGAAAAGCCTCCAAAGCTTCTGCAAAAAGCAAGAAGGATGAAGATGACGACGATGATGACGATTACGACGAGGAAGAGGTGGACGAATGGGACAAAGTAGAGGAGGAGGAAGAATGGGACCCTGATTTCGATGAATTCGATATCCCCAAATCCAAGACGAAAAAGAGTACGGGCGGGGGTGGCGGCGCCACTAAGAAAGGTAAAGGCGACGACGACGACCTGGGCCTCGACGACGACTTTAAGGACCTGGACCTTTTCGGCGAACGGGGCTTTGACGAAGAAGAGGATGATTTTTAACGGGCATGCAACTACGCACTTTTGTTACATTTCCTATAACAGATCTTCCACGGATAAAAATACAGATGTTGAACTGGGCTTCCCGGTTCAACATTTTTGCTTTTCTGGATGATCAGGGTTACAACCTCCCTTTTCATAGTGTGGACGCCCTCCTTGCCGCAGGAGCGGTGGACCATATAGAGGCTGCGTCGGGTCATGCATTTGATGACCTGCGGGCATTTGCCGGCCGTCATCATGACTGGCTCTTCGGTCACTTTGCATATGACCTTGTGAAAGAGACGGAGCCATTGGAGCCTGATGCCGGGATGACCGGCAGACCGGATGGTCATGCACACGGCAAGACAAATCCCATAGGGTTCCCCGATTTGTTTTTTTTCGTTCCTGAAACCATTGTGGAATTAAAGGGAGACAGTCTTCGCATCGGGACATTGCAGGGGGATCCGGCTGCGGTCCTGGAGGAAATATTGGGGATGGGGGGAAATGTCGAGGGGACAGGAGTACAGGTAGCCGGACATGGCCCCGAACCCGCCTTTTCCAGGGAAGAATACCTGGATACGATCAGGGCCCTCCAGCAGCACATCCTCCGGGGGGATGCCTATGAGATCAATTTCTGCCAGGAATTCTACAGCCATCCTGCTCACATCGACCCGTTGCATACCTGGTTCTCTCTCAGCAAAGCCTCTCCCAATCCATTTTCCGCCTTTTATCGCCTGGATGAACGATACCTGCTTTGCGCCAGCCCTGAAAGATACCTCCGGCGGGAGGGCAACAAACTGATATCCCAGCCCATAAAGGGGACGGCGCCCCGGGTACCGGATGATCCGGTGGCGGATGAAGCTGCCGGTGACGGATTAAAGGCCAGCGCCAAGGACCGCAGCGAGAACGTGATGGTGGTAGACCTGGTGCGGAATGACCTCTCCAGGATCTGTCTTCCCGGCACGGTGCATGTAAAGGAGCTTTTTGGCATCTATGGCTTTCCCCAGGTATTCCAAATGACAAGTACCATTGAAGGGGAATTACCCCCGGAAACGAGCTTTACAGAGGCTATAAAGGCCACTTTCCCCATGGGGTCCATGACGGGTGCGCCCAAGCGTCGGGTCGTACAGCTGATAGACCGCTATGAACGTACGGCCAGAGGGCTTTTTTCAGGAGCGATCGGGTATGTCACCCCTGCCGGAGATTTTGACTTCAATGTGATCATACGGAGCCTGTTCTACAACAAGCATGACCATTACCTGTCCTATCAGGTGGGCTCGGGTATTACTTTTTACAGTGATCCGCAGCTGGAATATGAGGAATGCCTGGTAAAAGCGGAGGGCATAAAGAGAGCGCTAGGTCTGGCGACCTAGCGCTCGTGA
>DASZVM010000524.1:0-15201 GCA_035547295.1 Puia sp.
CGGATGCCGCCTTCGTACATCCAGCCCTTGCCGCCGCGCAACGGCAGATTGGATGTCGAGAAAGCTTTGTCCAGGGCCACGGGCTGGATGTTACGGGAAGGGTTGCCGAAGTTGGCTGCCGACATGCCGCCATTATCCGAGAAGAAGATAACGATGGTATTGTCTTCCAGCCCCAGCTCTTTCAGCTTGGCCATTACCCGTCCGAAATTCTCGTCCATACAGTCGACCATGGCCGCGAACTGGACATTGTCCTGGCGCTGCTTGATCTTTATTGTCCTGTCGCTAAAGACCCTGAAGCCTTTATGGGCATCGTCCTGCGCGGTCCCTGTCACGTCTATGCCGTCATCGGGGTTGCCTTCGAGAACAAAGGCGGGATGTGAGCTCTTCTGCAGTTTCGCCAGCTTTTTCTCATACTTTACCACGAGGTCGCCCCGTCCCTGTATGGGGTCGTGTACGGCGTATTGCGCAAGGTAGAGGAAGAAGGGCTGGTCCTTGTTCTTTTCCACCCATTTCAAAGCTTCGCTCGTCAACCTGTCTGTCAGGTATTCTCCGTTGACGCCGCCTTCGAGCCCTTTCATATCATAAGGCGAGAAATAGGTGCCGTTAGGCCAGCCTTTATTATAATCGGGTATATGGATATCGAATCCCTGCCGTTGTGTGGAGTTCGGGTCTTCACCCAGGTGCCATTTGCCGAAGATCGCTGTTTGGTAGCCATTTTCTTTCAGCACTGCGGGCAGCGGCTTGCCGTCATAGGGCAGATGCTGTACCGTCTCTGCGTTCTTTAGTTTCTGGAACGGGAAGTTCTTTCGTCCCGGCAGCCAGTCCGTCAGATGCAGCCGGGCCGGATATTCCCCCGAGAGGATGCTGGCCCGTGTGGGTGAGCACACATGACAGGCTGCATAGGCCTGGTTGAAGCGAACGCCTATCCTTGAAAAGCTGTCGATATGCGGTGTCTCGTAAAAGCTGCTGCCTTCGTAGCCGAGGTCGGCCCATCCGAGGTCGTCCACGAGATAGAAGACGATGTTCATTTTCTTTTTCTGTGTGGTTGTCTTGCCGGCGAGCGGCTGTGCGTGCAGGGCAAGCGAGCTCATCAGGATCGTCAGGCTGCAGATTACAAATCTTCTCATAGTTTTCGTCTTTATTAGTTTTAATCCCATCCCTGGTTTTGTGTCAGATTTTTGTTCAGGTCGATCTCTTTCTGGGGCACCGGCCATAGATAGTTACGGTCATCCCAGCTTTGTGTCCATCCGGGCACTACCACTGTCTGAATGCTGCCGTCCGTATCCTTGTATGTCAATCCATAGACGTTGCCCGGCATTACTTTGTCCGCTATCTTCCACCGGCGGATATCGAAGTAGCGCAGCCCTTCGAAGGCCAGCTCCACCGTCCGCTCATGCCGGACGATGCTGCGCAGCGAATCCTGTGTGAGTCCTGTGGGTATGAGCGGCATGTTCACATCGCTCCTTGCCCGGACAGAGTCGATGGCGTCGTAGACGCTCTGATCGATGTCGTTGGCCTCGATCTTTGCCTCTGCATAGGTGAGCAATACTTCGGCATATCTTATCAGGATGATATTGATCCCGCAGTCGTTGGGTTTGGCGAGGTCTTCCTTATTGACGTATTTCTTTACGTTCCAACCGGTGGGCGATACGACGAAGGAGGAGCCTACTGCATCGCCTGTCGTGCTGTTTGGCAGGGAGTTGAAGGTCTTGCCGTTGGGCAGCACGTCGCCGGGGACAAAGATCGAGTAGGAAAGACGGGGATCCCGGTTAGCGTACGGATTGACGGGGTCATAGCCGCTGGTGGGATCGTTGATGTCCTTTCCGCCGGCTGTCTCGTACATATCGACTATCGCTTTTGTAGGCACCCATTTGCTGTTGGCGTTGACACTCCGGGGCGCCAGCGCCTGGAAGATATTGTTCTGGTAGACGTCTGCCAGGAACTGGATATCCAGGATGTCTTCGGTATTATTTTCCGCCGCATAGCTGAAAAGCGTCTTGTAGGTGGGGTAGAGGTGATAGGTATGGGGGGCCATTACCTGGCCGGCGGCATCGGCGGACGCGGCGTATCGTCCTGCATAGAGCATTGCCCTGGCTTTGATGGCCAGCGCGGCGCCCTTCGTGATCCTGCCGATGTCGGTCTGTTTTGCCGGCAACAGGGAGGCCGCTGTATCCAATTCGGTGCCGACAAAATCCCATACCTGGTCCACCGGAGTACGTTTTACTTTTCTGCTCTCATCCAACGTGAGCTCGGTGGTGACCAGGGGTACATCGCCGAACAGCGATGCCAACCGCATGTAGAAATAGGCGCGGAGCGCCCGTACTTCGCCTTTCAGCCGGCTGATCAATGCGGGGTTGGCCGTCTGTACTTCGTCCACATGCGTCATAAAGGAATTGGCTCCCCGGATACCGGCATAGTAGGTGCTCCAGTCGCCAGCGATCCGGCTGTTCAGCGCGTTGAAAGTACCCTGGGCAATGGATGCTTCCACCGGTCCTGTGGGATTTGTGAAGATGATATCGGACATGCAGTCCCATCCGAAGAAGTGATCGGGTGTTTCTGCCATATATGTGTAGATGGCGTTTGCTGCAAGCGTTGCATCGTTGTCCGTCTTCCAGAAGATGTCCGTGGAGATCCGGTCATTGGGGACGGTGTTCAGCAGGTCCTTTTGGCAGCCAGGCAGCAATGTTGCGCCGGCGAAGATGAGGACCATATATTTTAATATTCGCATATTGTAATTTTTTAGGATTATAAGGAGATATTAAAACCCAGGCTGTACACGGATATCTGGGGATAATAATTCTGTACGCCCGACATTGACTCGGGGTCGATATGCCACCTGTTCAGCTTGGAGAAGGTAAGCAGGTTGGTCCCGGAGAAATAAACGCTGGCCTGGGTGATGTGCGCTTTTTGCAGTAAGGTTGCCGGGAGCCGGTAGACCAGCTGTGCATTCTTGACCCGCAGATAGGAGGCGTCCAGCACCAGCCTGTCGTTGTTGGTCTGGTTGCGCAGGTCCTGTTTTGTAGGCCGGGCGAATTCCGCATTGGGGTTTTCGGGTGTCCAGTAGTTGTTGGTATAGACGTCCGGTACCATGCCTTCGTAGTTCCCGCCCTGGCCAAATGCTCCGGCCATCCGTATGCTGGCTTTGCCCACGCCCTGCAAGGTGAAGTTCAGGGAGAAGGCCTGGTAGGAAAGGCTGAATGCGCCGCCGAATGTATATTTCGGGAAGGTGTTGCCAAGATAGGTCTGGTCGTCGGCATCGATCTTATCATCCTTGTGCAGGTCCAGGTACCGCGTGTCGCCTGCTTTTGCTGTTCGCGTATAGAACGGACCCGCGGCGGCTTCGGCATCTGTCTGATAGAAGCCGTTGGTTTTATATCCCCAGAAGGAATAGATGGGATATCCTTCCTGGATGGTGTAGCGTGGATTCTGGTCTGTACCATAGTAGAATGGGCCTGTGCCTGCAAGATCCACCACTTTGTTGGTGTTGATGGCCAGGTTCAGGGATGCGTCCAGGCCGAATTTGCCAAACCGGTGGTGGCTTCCCACGGTAAACTCCCACCCTGTGTTGTCCACTTTCCCGGCGTTTTGGGGACCTGCCTGTAACCCCAGCGTGCCGGGTACGGGCAGGGTGAGCAGGATACCGCTGGTCCGTTTCTTATAATAGTCAACGGTCAGGGTCAGCCGATTGTGGAGCAGGGATGCGTCCAGACCGATGTCGGCGGACGTCGTGCTTTCCCAGGTGATGTTCTGGTTGGCCACGGTGGTTTGTATGTAACCCTGGGCCGCGACGTTGTTGAAATCGTAATTTACCAGGCTCAGGGTGGGGAAGTAGCTGTACAGGGCAACGGCCTGGTTGCCTGTCTTGCCATAGGAGCCTCTTAGTTTCAGCTCGCTGACCTTATCCAGCAATCCATCCCAGAACTTTTCCTGTGAGATCCGCCATCCGGCAGAGAACGAGGGGAAGAAGCTGTACTGATTGCTGCCGGTGAACCGGGATGAACCGTCGAAGCGTCCGTTGGCTTCGAAAAGATATTTGTCTTTGTAGGCATAGTTCAATCTGCCGAAATAGGATCGCAGACCCCAACCGGCGTCCAGACCGCTGTTGTCCTTGGTGGCATCGTTGGCGCCCCCGTTGATGGATTGTACGTCGTTGTTATAGAAATCCTGTCTGTAGGCGCTCAGCGAGTGGCTGGTATATTGTATCTGCGAGTAACCTACCAGCACTTTTAGTCCATGGTCGCCGAAGTTTGCAGAATAGTCCAGGAGGTTGTTGATGGTGTAGTCGCGGTTGTCGTTGCGGGACTCCGTGAGCATATTGTGCAGGTTGCTCTTTTTTACCACGGTGGAGTCTTGTGTGTGCCAGGTGTTCTGATAGAGCTTGCCATATACGTTTGTGGCATGTGAAGCGAACTGTGTAGTGAATGTCAGTCCTTTTGTGATCTGCCAGACACCTTTCAGGTTGCCGATGAAATAGCCGGATTCCTGGTGGTTATAGCCTCCCTTATCGATCAGCAGCAAGGGGTTGTTGCCCTGGGTCCCGCCGCCATAATCGCCGTTGGGATAGCGTGGCACTGTCCAGATGGCGTTCTGCGTCATGAATTGCAGGATATTCGCCAGGCCATATGGATTGCGATCGTTCTCGTACCGGTAATCTATATCCATCGAGACGTTGATCTTTGATGATACCCGGAGGTCTGTGTTCACTCTTGCCTCTGCCAGTTTGGAATTCGTGTTGTCGAGGATCCCGTCCTGGTCCTGGAACCGGACGCTGGCCCGTCCCCTGAAATTCTCGCTGCCGCCGCTGACGGAGATCGTGTGGTTTGTCTGGCCTGCTCCATGGAAGGCCCGGCTATACCAGTCATAGGGCAGTGGGTAGTGGATAGGGTCGGTCTTATTGCCTGCGATGTAGGCGTCGATGTCCTGGTCGCGGTAAGGTTTTGGCGGATTAGAGCCGACATTCTTATAGGCCGTGTTCTCCAGGTGAAGATAGCTGGCCAGGTCCATCGGTTTGGGCTGAGACACGGACCTTTGCCGTCCGTAATAGCCATTATAGCTGACGATGGTCTTTCCCGACTTTGCTCTTTTGGTGGTGATGAGCAATACGCCATTGGAGGCCCTCGAACCATAGATGGCCGTGCTGCTGGCGTCTTTCAGGACGGAAATGGATTCGATGTCTTCGGGGTTGACATTGCTGAATGGCTGTTCTACTCCGTCGATCAGGACCAGGGGCGCTACTGAAGCGCCGGAAAGATCTTCCGAAGTATATAATGTATTTACTCCCCGCAGCACGATGGGGGCGTTGGTGTTACCCGGTTGTCCGCCTTTATCGAGGATCGTGAGACCCGGCAGCTTGCCTTGCAGCGCCTGTTCGAGGCTGGAGACCGGCCGGGTCGTGAGGTCTTTTCCGGAGATGGAGGCCACTGCGCTGGTGAGGCTCACCCGTTTTTGTGTGCCGTAGCCTACTACGACCACTTCGTCCAGCTGTTTATTTATTTGTGTGAGGGTGATCTCTATGGGATTATTCCCTGCCCTGATCTCCTGTTTGTCGAACCCGACGGCGGAGAAGACGAGGATCGATCCTCGTTGTGGAACATGGAGAGTGAACCGGCCGCCGGCGTCTGTGGATGTTCCCGCGGTGCCGCCTTTCACCGATATGGAGACCCCTGTCATGGGGTTTCCCTTCTCGTCCTTCACGTGTCCGCTGACGGTGATGCCTGTTTGAGCGGAGACGGTGAGGGAAGTGATGCAAAGTGCCAGCCATAAACAGGCGATAGCAAGTTTCAATTTTTTCATACAGCATTTTTTAAATGAGCAATCGTTAGGGATTACATTCTTACAGTCGGGTAATATTCAATTGTCGGGCGATAAGCTCTGTCCGATAGGGTATGGATGATTGGGCGCCCAGGCGTGTGACCGAGATGGCGGCTGCCTCGCAGGCGATGTCCACGGCTTCTTCCAGGCTTTTGCCTTCCGAGACGGCCACTGCAAGAGCGCCGTTGAATACGTCTCCGGCGGCTGTTGTGTCCACGGTCTCTACCTGGCGGGCGGGGACGATGGAAAACCCTCCGCCGGCGCAGATCAGCGCGCCCAGCGAACCCATGGTCACCACCACATTCCGTGCGCCTTTGGAGCAGATGATGCGTGCTGCTTCTTTAGCGGATTCCATGTCCGTCACATCGATGCCGGCGATCATGGAAGCCTCTTTTTTATTGGGGGTAAGGATATGCACGCATTCCAGCAATTGCTGGCTAAGGACATTTGCCGGCGCGGGGTTCAGGATCACTTTTACTCCTTTTCCGGCGGCGAACCGAACCACATAATCCACTGTATCCATTGGGATCTCCAGCTGTACGAGCAGGATGGCGGCGCCGGCGATCTGATCGAGGGCGTGGTCGATATCCTTGTTATCGAGCGCTGCGTTGGCGCCTGATGCTACGACGATGCTGTTCTCACCGGCCTGATCCACGGTGATGAGTGCAACGCCGGAGGGAAGGTCTTCGTCGGAAACGAGGTACCGGGTATCGATGCCTTCTTCGTTAAATAACTGGGAGAATTGTTTGCCGAAAACGTCATTACCCATTTTCGAGATGAATACGGCCTCGCCGCCCAGCCGGGCTACGGCGACTGCCTGGTTGGCGCCTTTGCCGCCGGGGTTCATAAAAAAGGAACCTGAAAGGACTGTCTCTCCGGGTGCGGGAATATGTTCTGTCTTTACGACCATGTCCATATTGCTGCTGCCCACTACTACTATTTTCCTGTTTATCATATGCAAGTCATCGTTTGTTGAACCAAAAATAAGTGTCCGGCAGAGCGAAAAGAAAGCCTTATTTTGTGAAAATATTGGTTCCTGAGATTTGGTTGTTGTTTTGTTTTGTTCTCTAATTAATTGATATATAATTGATTGATTAATGTGATTTGTTTGATAATTTTTGATTCTTATGAATCCATCTGCATTGGTGAAGCTGGTCGGCTCCCTGTCGAGCTCTGAAAAAAGATATTTCAAGCTGCAAGCGAAAAGGCAAGGCGGCAGCAAGGAGTATCTGCTGCTTTTTCAGCTGATAGACTCGATGAAAAATCCTGACATCCGACAGCTGAAACAGGAGTTTAAGAAGCGGTCCCCGAAGGGAAGCTGGGAGAATACCTGCATCTATCTGGGAAGCAGTATTGTGGATTGTCTTGTCCGGGCCAAGAAGGAAAAGGACATCTTCTTCACCCTGCTGTATCAATTACAGGAGATAAGGATATTGAGGGAGCGTTCCCTCGAGGAGGAAGCATTCCGTCAGGCAAGAAAGGTCGGTCGTCTTGCCGCGAAATACCAGCTGCATTGGATAGAGTACTATTGCTATCGCGATGAGCTGCAGCATTATTCGGAGAACAATTTCACCGGCATTACGGATCAGGGGCTGGTGACGCTGCAGATGAAAGGGAAGAATATCCTGAAAAGTCTCAGTCATATCCACGATCATTATTCGCTGTACGAGCTGCTGCATTACCGTCTCATCCACACAGGCAAGGTGGCCTCGGAGGAAGGAAGAAAGAAGCTCAATGATCTTATGCTAAGCGAAATGGTGCTCGTCGCCAGCAAGTCGAAAAGCTTTATCTCGCAGAAGCTGCACCTGCTTTTTCAATCTTTTTTCTTTACTGTTGTCGGCGATTACCATTCTGCTTTGAAGTCCTTTCATCAACTCAACGCGCTGCTGGAGAAGAACCAGGGTTTCCTTGACAATCCCCCGCTGGATTACCTCTCCGCGCTTACGGGCATCATAGAAAGTCTCTATATGCTTGGCAATAACACCGAGGCCGCCTATTATCTCGATAAGATCCGCAATCTCGACCAGCCTGCCTATCCGGAATATTTCCGGTATCTTGTCCGTAAGACGGCTTTTGCACAGGAGATACTCATCCTGCTACGTGCCGGGGGGCCTGAAGGCGCCAGGAAGGTGGTTGATTCCATTCCCTCCCCTGTATTCAATAACTTTCCCCTGGCGGATGAAGAAAAGCAATGTGAGCTATATTTTTACTGCAGCCTCACTTTTTTCCAGCTTCGTGACTGGCGGAAGGCGCATCTTTATCTTCGTGAGATCATGAATGGGCTGCGTCTGCCGGAGCAACTACTTGTCTCCCGGGCCATCCGGCTGCTGAATATCGTTATCTATTATGAAAAGGGTGATCTTGACCATCTGGAGTATGAGATCCGATCGTACAAGCGTTATTTCAGCCAGTCGAAGCTGATGAAGATAGAGAAGCTTGTCTTTCGTATAGTTGAAGCAGGGCCTTCCCACCGGCGTCTGCTGTCCCTGCCGGCGGGACAGCGTAAGGTGCTTGCCGAGCTCGATGAGGCGGCTAAGGATAAATACCAGCAGCAATTGTTACGGTATATCGACCTGGCGGGGTGGGTGAGGGATTTGATCTTGCCTTCAGGCCGATCCGATTAATGGAGGGGGAAGAGGGGTTCCTGTCTTACAGCACTATTAACCGTTCAGTATAAGTTTTTTGTTTTTCTTTGACGACTATATAATAGATGCCTTTGGGTAAGCTGCTACAATCTATTTGTTGAAGGTTCGATGCCGTTATGGACCTTATCTGTGAACCGGCTTGCGTATATATCTGTACGATCGCCTGTTGGAGACCGTCCGGCAACCGGATGCGGGTGGTGTTTGTGGCCGGGTTGGGATATAATGTCAGCCGGGTGTTTTGCGCGGCGATCTGCAGCATGATATATTTCGAATAGGTGAAATGATTGTCGATGTCCACCTGTTTGATCCGGTACGTCAGCTGTCCGGCGGGAGCTGTGCCATCCTCATAATGGTAATCATTACGTATTGCATTGCCTTTAGCAGCGATGGTGTCCACGGATGTAAAATCGTTGGTGTTTACACTGCGTTCGACGATAAAACAGCGGGTGTTGGTCTCTTCAACGGTAGACCAGTCGAGCTGAACGATGCCGTTACCTTCTTTTCCGGTAAAGGACAGCCATTTTAGTGGAAGCGCGCCGGGGATGATGGTGCTGCCGCTGATGGCATTGGCTGTATTATAGACAGGCGCGTCCACCCCATTGTATTCGAAAACAGCATAGTGATAAGTCTTTCCGGGTTCGAGCCCTGTTACGGTGACGGAATTCCCTGATCCGCCGTATACCACATATTCACCGGTGGCAATCTGCGATCCGTTTTTGAATACGGCATCAGGAGAATATTTGCTAAGATCCGCGGGCGTGCCATTTATGGCGCTGCCTTCTTTCATCACCACCAACCGGCCGTCTCCCGGGCCGCTGGTCCAACCCAGGTTTATGGCAAGCTTGTCAGCGGAGCCGGACAGGCTGCTGCTGCCACCGGCAGGTGTGGTGGCTGTCGTACCATACGCCGTAAGATGTCCGCTGGTGAGATAGCGGCTTTGAGCACCAACTCCGTTGTATTCAAACACGGCAAAATGATAAGTGACAGCGGGCTGCAGACCGGTAACGGTTATACTTTCCTGTGTACCATTGCTGACAACATACTGGCCGCCACCCAGATCGGTACCATGACCAAATTGGCTGTCCGGAGTATAATCAGCTCCGTCCGCCGGCGTAAAGATTACGGCACTGCCCTGTTTTATAACTACGATCCTTTTGGCGCCATCGCCTTTATGCCATTCAAAGGTCAGCCTGTTACCGTCTGCAAGGCTAATGTCAGGACCAGTGGCATTTACTGCTGGTGGAGTGACGCCGGCACCGGTAGTGGTGAAGTCAAAGCTTGTCCCGGGTTTTAGAAACACCGGTGCGGCAGACCCGTTGTATTCAAATGCGGTCACATAATACCGTGTATTGGGTGTCAGCGACGTTACGGTGAAGGAAGTGCTTCCTGTCGTTTTTTGAACGATATAATTGCCTGTGGCACCCAGTTGCTGCGCTCCATAGGTTGCTGAAGCGTTGTAGCCGGTCAGGTCCTGCGGGTCGGCATTTACCGGCGAGCCTGCACGCATCAGGAATAACCTGCCGTTGCCTCCGCCGGGAGAGAAATTGATCTTTGCCTGGGTGGCTTGTATATCGCCGGCGGACAAGCCGCTTGTTCCCCCTGTGGGAGCAGATACGGTTGTTTCGCTGCCCTGCAGATAAGAGGATGTAAGATAATCGGGAACGCCTCCTGACAGATTGTATTCAAAGACGGCAAAATAGTATGTGGTTCCGATCTCCAGGTTCTCCGGCGATGCCAGCCGATTGGTCCCATCGTACACCACGTACTGATCTGTTCCCAGGTTGTCGCCGTATTGAAAGCGGGGGTCTGCCTGGTAGGTAACGCCGTCGGCAGGCACGGCAGTTACGGGTGCGCCTTTGCGTACGATCACCAGCCGCCTGGCCCCGTTGCCACCCGACCATTGGGCATGCATACTATTGCCTTCGATGGAATTTGTGCTGAAATTCGTGCCTGATCCGGTGGGCTCATTTGGTATTGTAAAGGAGGCGGAGGCAGGCGGGGTACCATATACGGGATAGTTGCTGCCATTGAAACCCCATATGGCGACATGATAGGTAATGCCGGGGGCCAGCCCGTTGATAACGACTGCGTTGCTATTGGTCTGACCATTGATCAGGTAATTACCCGGGGTTATCTGTGGTCCCTGGCCATATGCAAAGGTGCCGTTGTACCGGGTCAGGTCCTGCGGGACGGCGTCCACGGGGCTGCCCGCTTTTACAACGATGAGGCGATATGCGCTTTGACCTGTCGCATACTTCATGGTAACGGAGGTACCCGTCATACTCTCAACAGAAATGCTCCCAGGTTGTGTAGCAGGAGGGAAGGCGGTATTGCCGTTGTTCCCGGACCATTTGTCCGTTAGATAATATGTGTTCCCCGCTGCATCTATATCGAAGTCGTATACACGAAAATAATAGGTGGAAGAGGGATCGAGGTTGGTAAACGTTCGATCGGCGCCGTCATAATTCAAAACGAAATCGCCACCGGGGAACATATAGCCCGAGCCATATACGGTACTTGCCGTATAGGTCTGTCCGTTCTGCGGGACGGCTGTGACGGGCTGTCCTTTCCGGCCGATGATCAGCTGGTGCCGGCCGTTGCCGGGAGAAAAGCTCAGCGTAAGCCGATTGCCTTCCACGGTGGGGAAACTGATGTTCCCGGAAGCTTGCGTAGGACCTGCATTTGTCAGCCGGCTGTTGACATTCCCGGGAATCGCATACACAGGGCCGTAGTTACCATTGAATTCGAAGATCGCAAAATGATATACGGTATTCGGATCAAGATCAGTGAGATTGGCCTGGGACCCACTGCCTTCGTACACTACATAATTATCTTCGTTGATGACGCTGCCTGTGCCGAAGGCGCTTTGCGCCAGATAATCCTTTAATTGTTCCGGCTGCGCATTTACGGGTGCGCCTTTTCTTGCGATCAGCAGGGTCTTATCGCCATTGCCGCCCGTCCAGTTTACAGTCAGGCGATTGCCTGCTATGTTTGTAAAACTGCTGATGGTCGACTGTGATGTGGGGGCTGTCCTGGTGGCAGCATTGCCGGTGACTGCCGTAGCCAGGTACTCTGTGGTAACGCCGGCGCCGTTAAATTCCCAGATGCTAACGTAATAGATAGTATTAGGCTGAAGGTGGCTTACGGTCATAGTAACGCTGCTTTGGCTATGGCTGCCGCGGAATACGACAAAGCCATCGTTGCCGTTGAACGCGTTGCCGGTGGTTCCGTATACTCCATTTGCATTGGTATAATCCGTTGCGTTTATGGGCAGGGTAGTGATGGGGCTGCCTTCTTTTACTACGACGATACGGAATGCGCCGCCGCCTTTTTTGAAGCTGATGTCGAACCTGTCCCCGTCCAATTGGTTGATGGGAAAGGTAAGGCTGCTGGAGGGGACTGTGGGTGCTGCGGCTATTACGGCTGTAAGACAGGCGAACAGGGACAATAGAACAAGTGTAAATTTCTTTTTCATAAACCGGATGCTTGATTGATATGGGCGTAAAGATGTATCAGCCCGCGCGCAAGGCAAACAGGGATTGGTATGGAATGAGGAAAAGAGGGGGTGAAATGAGAAAATAATCCATCATAATAACCAGATCTGGCATTGCCAGCGGCGGCATCCCGTCTATCTTTATTCTTCATTTAAGAACATATGAACAGACGATTGATCCCTGCCATCGGGTTTTGTGTCTTTGCCACACTGGCTGCTCATGCGCAATATCCCGTCATCCCCCGCGATCTGGAAGCTAAAGGCGATTCCATTATGCAAGTCTACAAGCAGGCCTCCGACAAGGCCTGGGAAAAAGCTCTGCCGGTGATAGAAAAGGAGGGCAAACCTTATATTCCCTGGGCATCGAAAGCGTCTGATCTGCCACAGGCGTCCATACCCGCCTTTCCGGGAGCGGAAGGGGGCGGCGCTTTTTCATTCGGAGGGCGCGGTGGCAAGGTTTATGTAGTGACGAACCTGAACGACAGCGGACCCGGTAGTTTCCGGGAGGCCTGTGAACAGGGCGGTGCCCGTATCATCGTCTTTAACGTGTCGGGTATCATTCGGCTGGAATCTCCTGTCAGCATCCGGGCTCCTTATATTACTATCGAGGGGCAGACGGCACCAGGCGATGGTGTTTGTATCGCGGGAGAATCGGTGTGGATCGATACGCATGATGTAGTGATCCGTTTTATGCGTTTCCGCAGGGGGCAGACGAATGTGCTTCGCCGGGATGATGCTTTGGGTGGTAACCCTGTCGGTAATATCATCATCGATCACGTGTCGGCCAGCTGGGGATTGGACGAAAATATGTCTATCTACCGGCATGTCTATGATCGCAACGGCGCCAAGCAGGAAAAACTGCCCTCTGTAAACATTACCATTCAGAACTCTATTTTTTCGGAGGGGCTGGATACTTATAACCATGCTTTTGGCAGTACGATCGGGGGGCGCAACAGCACTTTTATGCGTAACCTATGGGCCAACAATGTGGCCCGGAACCCTTCTGTCGGGATGGATGGAGATTTCGGTTTTGTCAACAATGTGATCTTCAACTGGTGGAACCGTTCTGCCGACGGTGGTGACAATAAATCGTTTTACAACTTTATCAATAACTATTATAAACCCGGGCCTATAACTCCTCTTGACAAGCCCATCGGTCACCGGATACTGAAGCCAGAGTCGGGACGCGGGCGTGACAGCAAGCATTTATTCGGCAAGGCCTATGTCAACGGTAATATTATGGAGGGTAACGAGGCTGTGACCAGGGACAACTGGAATGGGGGTGTGCAGGTCGAAGATCAGCCGGAGCCGGACAAGGTGCTGGACAGCATCCGGAGTGACAAGCAGTTCCCCATGGCGCCGGTGGTTTTGTTGTCTGCGGCGGAAGCTTATGGCTATGTACTTGCCAATGCGGGTGCTATCCTGCCTCGCCGCGACGCGGTGGATGCACGGATCGTGAAGGAGGTCAGGACAGGGAAGATCTCTTATAGTGAAAATACACAGCCTCCGGGTGGCGGTCAGTTTATCAAGCGCAGGCTTCCGGTGGATTCCTATAAAAAGGGGATCATCTCAGATATCAGCCAGGTGGGGGGATATCCTGCATATAAAGGAAGTCCTTATAAGGATGCGGATAATGATGGTATGCCGGATAGCTGGGAAAAGTCGCATGGGTTGGACCCTCATGATCCGGCTGATGCAGGGCGGATCGATGTTAAAGGTGGGGGGTATAGTAATATCGAGGTGTATCTGAATAGTGTGGTGGAGGTGGGGAAGGTGAAGCCCGGGGGCAAATAAAGGGAAATTTAGATAACAGATCGGGAGCTTTCAGCATTTTTTTGGAATTATTACGTGTTAGCTTTGTGAGCTATAAGGGATATGATTGTGGTGAAGAGGGAAGCTTACGTTAACAAAAAGACCAAAAAAATGAAAAAGATCATTTGCAGCATCCTGCTATGGATAACCGCGACCTGTTCGACCTTTGCGTTTCCGTCTGCGAGGAGAGGTAATGCAAACCTGAAGGGCCCCAGGCTGGATACCGCTACGTTCGCCGCGGGATGTTTCTGGTGTACGGAAGCTAAATTTAAAGAGCTTAGGGGCGTGGTGGAAGTAACCTCCGGTTTTACCGGCGGCCATACCGTCAATCCGACCTACGAGCAAGTCTGTACAGGGGTTACCGGTCATGCGGAGGCGTGCAATATTATTTTCGATCCAAAGCAGATATCTTTTGATGAGCTGCTGGAAGCTTTTTTCACTGCCCACGACCCTACGCAATTGAACCGGCAGGGAAATGATGAAGGAACACAGTACCGCTCGGCCATCTTCTATCACAATCTCATTCAAAAACAAAAGGCGGAATATTATATAAAAAAGATCAACGAGGAAAAGGCTTATCCCAGGCCTGTGGTAACCCAGGTAGCGCCGTTTACCGTGTTTTATAAGGCAGAGAACTATCACCAGGACTATTTTAGCAGGAATGGGGATGTGCCCTACTGCAGGTATGTGATACAGCCGGAACTGGAGAAGTTCAGGAAAGCGTTTGCCGGAAAGTTAAAAAGATCAACTAATTAAGAGCCATGAGATCGTTTGTCATAACAGCGATGCTGACAATTGTTGCTGCGTTCAGCGCTTTTTCCCAGCATCTTATATCCGAAAACAAACATGGGGACAATCCATATTATTCCAATACGGATACAAACAAATTAAATGTGTCGAATACGGTTTGGAAAAAGATATTGCCCCCGGCACTTTATGCTACTGCCCGGGAGCAGGCCACCGAACGGGCATTTACCGGAAAATATTGGAACCAGGACGCGAAAGGTACCTATTTCTGTGCCGTTTGCGGGAACAGGCTTTTCCGGAGTGACGCAAAGTTCTCGAGCACCTGCGGCTGGCCCAGTTTTTTTGAGCCGTACCGGAAGAACAGTGTGACGTATAGGGAAGACCATTCTTATGGTATGGACCGGATTGAAGTCCTTTGTGGGCGCTGTGGATCGCATCTGGGTCATATTTTCGACGACGGACCTCCTCCGACCCATAAGCGATATTGCATGAACTCGGTATCGCTGGATTTTCAGCCGGACAAATAAAAAGCTATATTATGACGATGTGGGACCTAAAGGGTAAAAAAGCGTTGGTCACGGGCGGGTCGAAAGGTATTGGCAAAGCGATCGCGGGGGAGCTGCTGGCTTTGGGAGCGGAAGTATTGGTTACTGCAAGAAAGATGGATGAAGCAAAGGTCTTTGAAGAAGAGCT
>DASZVM010000525.1:0-2496 GCA_035547295.1 Puia sp.
CTGCAATCCTTTTCCGTGACGAGGTTTAGTTCAGCGATGCTGCCCGTACGGGTAGGTACCCGATACGCTTTTCCCGTTATTTTGAGGTCCTTCCAGATAAATTGCAAAGTCCTTGCAGCTCCGGAAGAGGAAGGGATGATATTCTCCGCCGCCGCCCAGGAGTCGCGTCTGTCCTTCATCGGCTGATCCGTAAGGGACTGGGAGTTCGTATAGGAATGAACGGTAGAGAAAAGCCCGTATTGTATGCCGAAATTTTCCAGGATCACCTTGATGGGGACGGCCAGCGCATTGGTCGTACAGCTGCCCATGCTGATGATGTGATGGCGCTGAGGATCGAACTGCTCCAGGTTGATGCCTTTCAGCAGTACCGCATCGCAATCCGCCAATGTCTTGCTGGGCGCGCTGATCAATACATATTTCGCACCCCTGTCCAGGTGAGCCTGTGCCCCCGCCCGTACCGTGGCCCGGCCTGTACACTCCACCACCAGGTCGACACCCAGCTTGCCCCAGTCCGGGATCTCCTTCGCGGCATTATAATAAGGAATAGCCCTTCCCCCGATATGAAAACTGCCTTCCTTGCCGGAGACAGGCTCATGCCAGCGCCCGTAATTGGTGTCCACCGCAAAAAGCGCGGCCAGGGTAGCTTCATCCTTTACGTCTGAAATAGAAGCCGGAACAAATAGATTTTTTTCAAGGCCAATCCGCAGGAACTGCCGGCCGATGCGACCAAATCCATGTAAAGCGATCTTTGCCATATGAAGAGTATTTTGTGAAAAATTCAATTCGACAACAAAATTACCCTGAAATTTGTTCGCAAACGGTTGCGCTGTATGGGAACCGAAAGTTTTGTAACTTTCTCTTCGCAAAGACTGCCTGACTGCTTATTGGTAATTATTTCTTAACATGGAAGCCCCGCTGCAATGAGCAAATGCCGCTTTATTTGCACTGGAAAGAGGCCTGATTATGTCTGATCTGTTGCACCGCATACAATTCGCTGACGACCAGCTGGCGTTCAAAGAGCTTTATGAGCAAAAGTTCTTCAGGCTTTTCCAGTTTGGGCTGGCCTTCGTCAGAAGCAGGCTCATCGCCGAGGAGATCGTCAACGACACTTTCCTGAAACTCTGGAACAGACGGGATAAGCTGAATGCCATCGACAATATCGACGTTTATTTATATGTCTCCGTAAAGAACGCTTCCCTCAATTTTCTTCGCCGTCCCGCACACAAGCACATCTCCCTGGATGAAATAGACATCGAATATCTGCACATCTATACCGACCCCGAATCCGTCCTCGTCACCAGCGAGCTGCAAAAAATGATCGGGAAGGCCATCAACTCCCTGCCTCCTCGTTGTAAATTGGTTTTCAAGCTGATAAAGGAAGATAAGCTCACCTACAAACAGGTGGCCGCCATCCTGGGCGTCTCCGTCAAGACCGTGGATACCCAGCTGGGTATTGCCCTGCGGAAGCTGGAATACGTACTTTCCCCCATCCTGGACGTCCCCGCCTCCCCCTCCCGGACAAATATCACCGGGAAATAAATAAAAATTTTTTTCGCCCCGCTTCAGGAACTCCGGAAAATAGGGTGTCCTTCTTTATAGGAGCATAGGCACTGCATGGAAAAAAAAAGGATACTTGAACTGCTGGCCCGCAAAATGGGCCGGACAGCTACGCTACAGGAACTGGAAGAACTGGAGAAACTATTAAAGGAATTTCCGGAGTATCACTTTTTAAAAGACACCAACGAGTCCATGCATATGGATTTTTATCCCGCCGGAGCACAGGAGCAAAAGGCGTTGGTCCAAAAGAACTGGCAGCTTCTGGCTGAGACAATGGGCGCGGCAAAAGACCTTGAAACCCGTAAGCCGGCAAAAACGAGGTTTATCACATTCCTCCGTCCGGCCAGGGTGGCAGCCCTGATAGGAGGAATAACGCTGATAGGAGCAGTGCTCTATTTCAGCAGCCGCAGACAACAGCCTGCAGCCAATAGTGGCGGGCAATTGATCGCAAACAATGGAGAAAAGGTCAGACAGCTATTGCCTGACAGCACTTTTATCCGGCTGAACGCCGGGTCCCGGCTTACCTATGCCGCCGGCTATGGCAAAACCAATCGGGAAGTGTACCTGCAGGGAGAAGCTTTTTTTGATGTGGCCCCGGATAAGGACCGGCCATTCCTGGTGCATGCCGGTAAATTGATCATAAAAGTGCTGGGCACAAGCTTCAACGTACGGTCATACGCAAAGGACAGCGCCGTGGAAACCACGCTGATAAAAGGAAAGGTGGAAGTACAGCTCAACGGCGGCGAAGGCAGGCACATCCTTCTTTTGCCAAATGAAAAGCTCGTCGTGTCCGGCAATAAGCCTGCCCCGGAAAAACAACCCCTTATCCATCTCAATGATACGACGGCATACAATGAGGTCGCCTGGATAGACAACAAGCTGGTGTTCTGGAACGAACCTTTTGATAAAGTGGCGGAGAAGATGGAGCGGTGGTATGAC
>DASZVM010000526.1:0-3664 GCA_035547295.1 Puia sp.
CGAAAACAGCTTTAATTGCGCCTGGGAAGGAGATACTCCAAGCAAATTCCTCCGGGAATCCATATGTGTTAAACTATCCGACATGCTGATCACCGGATATACCAGGATCATAAAATCAGGCTTCAGATCAACCCCTTCTTCATTAGGTATATAATTATGATTGAAATGTGTTCCCGCGGTAGCAGCAAGATGGCCACCCGCGGAAAAACCCATTATTCCAATCTTGTGATCACTGATCCCCCATTGGCCGGCATGCATTCTCACCAGCTTTATGGCTTGCTGAGCATCTTGTAAGGGACCAATGCTTTTATCCCGCATGATAACGTCATCAGGCAGACGGTACTTAACCACTACGGCTGTAATTCCATGTTTAACAAATGCTTGCGCAATATTGGTCCCTTCTTCCAAAAAGGCAAGATGTTTATAGGCACCCCCGGGAAAAATAATCACGGCAGCATCTTTTCGGATCTGTTTATCCGGCAGGTATACGGTAATCGTAGGGTGAGATACATTGAAGTAGAACAATGGGTTATCGACATCGCCGGCAATGGATTCTTTGGTTTCCTTCCCTGTTGCATTGGGTATGGTGTCGGAATACAAGGAAATAACTTCCCGCTGATATCCTTTCTCCCGGGTATTTGTCAAAAGGGGTACCAGCCATAATGTCCAAAGTAAGGTTTTCATATTTCCAGAACCCTTAAATCCCCAAAAAGTACTAGTATCCGGCGGGGAAATACTTCCGGTCAAACCCTATTTTACACTGCGGGGAATACAGCCGGAGATGATATTTGGGCATGGGAAAGACAGCCATTATCATCGGAGCAGGACCTGCCGGCCTTACGGCTGCCTATGAACTATTGGAACGCACGGATATTACGCCTATTATCCTGGAAAAAAGCGGGGATATAGGAGGTATATCGAAAACCGTCAATTACAAGGGCAACCGGATAGATATCGGGGGGCATCGCTTTTTTTCCAAATCAGACAGGGTAATGCGGTGGTGGCTCAAAATATTACCTCTCCATGATACCGATAACCCTGAACTCGAGCTAAAATATAGAGGGCGGTCCAAAAAAATGACGGCTGATATGATGTCCCCCGGGCAGCACGTCGACGGACCGGACAAGGTCATGCTGGTGAGAAAAAGGTTATCCAGGATCTTTTTCTTACGTAAATTCTTTCATTATCCTATTCAGCTGTCTTTTGATACCTTATCGAAATTGGGATTTCTACGAACTGCAGCGATCTTAATTTCTTATTTCCATTCCAGACTTTTCCCCCGCCGCCCGGAGAAGAACCTCGAGGATTTCATGATCAATCGTTTTGGCAGCAAATTGTACCATCTCTTTTTTAAAGACTACACGGAGAAGATATGGGGCGTACCTTGTACTCAAATCTCTCCCGAGTGGGGCGCACAACGGATCAAAGGGATATCTATTGGTAAAGCCATAGCCCAGGCTGTAAGATCCATTAAGATCAAACAGAGCCGTAGCGCGCTCGATATAAGCCAAAAAAATAAAGAAACCAGTCTTATCGAACAATTCCTCTATCCTAAATTCGGTCCGGGACAGCTTTGGGAAGAAGTAGCCAGGTTAATACAGGAAATGGGAGGGCGCATTCTTCTTAACCAGCAAGTAACATCCATTCATAAAGAAGGGTATACCATTAAGGCTGTGGGATCTACCGACTCTTCTCATACTGCCGGTCTATGGGAAGGAGATTATTTTTTTTCTACTATGCCTGTGCAGGAATTGATCGGCGCAATGAATGAACCTGTTCCCGAAAATGTACAGGAAATATCAAATGGATTGCAATACAGGGATTTTATTACAGTAGGTGTTTTGCTGCGTAAGTTATCGGGTGCCGGATCATCATCCGGTGAGGGGAAATGCTCTCTGTTGCCTGACACCTGGATCTACATTCAGGAAAAAGATGTCAAGGTAGGCCGGCTGCAGATATTTAACAACTGGAGCCCTTTTATGGTTAAAGATCCTGATACAGTATGGGTAGGGATGGAATATTTCTGCAACAAGACGGATGCTTTATGGAGGCTGTCCGATAGGGCCATTCAAAGCATGGCAATAAAGGAACTGGATAAGATTGGTCTTGCTCTTGTTGAAGATGTATTGGATTGCACGGTATTACGGATGGAAAAGACATACCCTGCTTATTTCGGGACGTACGACCGCTTCCAGGAGATAAGAGATTTTACCGATAGGTTTACCAATCTCTTCCTCATAGGTCGTAACGGCATGCATAAATACAACAATTCAGACCATTCCATGCTGACAGCCATGGTAGCCGTAGACAATATTTGCGCCGGGGTAATGACCAAGGATAATATCTGGGCCATCAACACCGAACAGGAATATCATGAGGAACAGGCGAAAGGGGAAGTACGGTCTGTTCATGTAAACCATGCCGTATGTCAGAGATCAGAACATTCACACTCCTGAAACAATTGTTTATTATCCTGGTGCTGTTGCTGTCTGCATACGGCGTTTATGCCTGCCTGTCCACCGACTATCGTTCCTTTTTAGGAAAAGTACTGCTGGAGATCCCCAACACGGACATGTATGAGAAACTGGTGCGGAATGAATATATACCGCTCCATTTTAAAGGATCGCATTTCGCCCAATACTACCCCCGGCTGGCGGCTAATTCATCGCTGGAAGGTGTGTATACCCTGGTGAATTTTTTTTTATTGTACCTGTTTATCGCACTTGTTGCCTGGTTATATGGTTTCTACAGGGGTAGCAATGGGCTACTCGACCGGGGAATGGACAAACTGCTTCGCCGGGTCGTTGCCTGGCTCTATGGCAATAAGGCGTATATCCGTGATCTGCCGTCTGCTGTCCGCAAGGCGTTTATCCTGATGCTGATAGTACAAGGTTTCTTTCTGCTGTACCTGGTCTGTACCCTGCCTTTTGACTATGACGAGGCCATGAGCTATGTCAATTTCTCCTCGCGGGGGATCATCCATACGGCCATCTTCTATCCGGATCCCAACAACCATCAACTGTTGAATATCCTGGCCAGGTTGTTCAACTACCTTCCATTGCGATCGTCCATCACCGTGCGGCTGCCTTGTTTTTTTGCCCATTTCGTGGCGGTGTATTATCTCTTCAAATTATCACGCCGGCATTTTTCCGACAATGTTTCTTTGCTGGTCACAGCCCTGTACTCGGCCTCTTACGGGGTGGTATTGTATGCAGTAGAGGGGAGAGGATATGGTTTGTTGAATGCGTGTACCGTCCTTCTTTTGTATGCAGCCGATCATTTTACTGAACGTCCCGAAGCAAGACGGCACCGGTGGCTGTATAGCTGTTGCCTGGCCTCCGGCGTCTATGCAGTGCCGTCCTTTATCTATGGGGCTTTTGGTATCGTAATGGCCGTTGGCAGTTGGTATCTGTTGCACCGCCGGTGGAAAGGATTGATACGTTTTATAGTCGATACGGGAAAGGCTGGGATAGCCTTGGCGCTCCTCTTTGGCATCGTCGTCTGTTTTAACGGTATTTCCGGTCTCAGCAATCCCAACGGTTCCGTCAGACAATCCGCGCACGACATAGCAGCACAGCTGATCCCTCATCTGTCCAATACCTGGATGATGATCACCGGCGGTTATGATATTCCGTTAAGTATCGTGGTCCCTCTCGTCATTGCC
>DASZVM010000527.1:0-3961 GCA_035547295.1 Puia sp.
GGTAAAACCACCCACCTTATCCCCCTGCTCCTCCCTGATTGACGCCTCCCAAAGGCGTATTAAGTGATGTGTGGGTTACCTTTATATCCATTCCTTTCACCGAATATAGATATAGTTTATACAAAGAAGGATTGGACGGCATAGTGATGGTAACCCAGGGACCGTTTCCGGCAGGTACTATGCCTACCGGCGTCCCAACGGCATTCTCCCGGACAAGATACCATTCGAATCGAAGACCGGTGGCCTCGGGAGAAGTGATGTGCCAGCTGTTGCCGGAGAGGGCGATAGCGCTATAGACCAACCGGGCGCCCTTCACCGTTGCCGCGGCCGTCCGGAGTATCCTTATTTCGGGGAATGTGTCCGTTTCCGGTCTGCCGGCCCACCTTTGCGCCAGTTTATAATAATCGGATTTCTTTCGATCATAGCTGTCCAGTAAGCCGTCCAACGTTGCTATGTCCGCCGCTTCATCATCCTTCCAGTTGCTGATAAAGGCTCCCGCAGCCGATGGCGGCAGACGCAGATAATCGCTCACCGTTACATCCCCATAGAACCAGGGTCGCCTAAGCTCTCCAATAAGAGAGACCGCGGTATCCTTTTCATTGACGATCAGACCATAGCCGGTAATGCCGGGAACATGGGCATGGATCATTTCTACAGCTTCAGGCATGCTGCCGGTGACGGCTATATCGATAGTTACTGGTCTGAGGGGATCTTCTTTGCGTACATCGGCTACCAGTTCCCTCAGCCAGCATAGATAAGCATCCCGCTGATAGTTGGCCTCGGGTTTATAATAAGTCGCGCCAAGGTTCTGGTAGATAGTATTCCCGATGTTCCAGGATACGATCTGTTCATCCTGCTTCAGATCCTTCACCGTCCGCACGATCTTCCTGCGTAATTGCACCAGTGCCGCGGTATTATCTCCCGTATAGCTGATCCCGTTCGGTACCCAGAACCCATACTGGATCTTCATGTCCATCCTGGCGGCGGCGCGCAGGATGTTCCGGTCATATACACCCGGCCCGTAATGCTTTATGGTAGTAATCCCCAATCGTTTTATCTCCGTAAGATCTTTTACCAGCTCGTTCCATCTGAATGCATGCCGGTTGCCATACCAGTTCTGTCCCCGGGAATAACCGATCCCCCTGAGACCCGTGAACAGCTGTTCACCAGGCCGGAACACAGCAGCATTTTCCGGCATAGGCATCAGCATAGAACCGTAGCTTACCCCGGGTATTTGCCGGTGCTGAGGAATCAGCGGGATCACCGAGTCGCGCTCGACGACCACCCAGTTAAGCGGCGATTTGTCATCCTTTGACGGTGAGTTCCTATCTGAAAAAGCATTAAAAAGGACGATCCCCTTTATTTCGGGATACCTGGTTTTAATGGCATCAAAAGCCTCTCTGAACCACTGAAGCTGTCTTCCTTCGGAAGACAGGGACCCCATTTCTGCGATCATCACGGGTAGACCCAGCCGAAAAAGGAGTTTTTTATGAAAAGGCTCGTATAATTTCTGCATGGCGTACCAGGTAGAATCCGGGTTCTTGCGGCCATAATTGAGGATGGTCACACCGATCCAGTCGACATAATCGGTGCCGGGAAAATAATCATCGACAGCGGCTGCCTTCCAGGGGTTCCACACCCAGATCACGTTAAAGACATTCCTGCTGTCGAAATAATCATGCACATACTTCCAGGCTGCTTTAAATTCCGATGCGGTATTGTCCCCCGTTGCCGACCAGGGATAGAATGGATTGTCCGCCTCGTGGGCAAATCTCAGGAATACGGGACGTGAGAGGGCTTTCAGCCCTGCACAGAACTTATCGAGAAAAGCGTCATAGCTCCCCCGAACTATCCGTTGGAATACTTTTTTGTCTTTTCCGGTCGTCCCGGATCTTTCTGCTTTATCGAACAACGTCTGCCAGGGCTCCCATGTGATCATCGGCAGGGAACCCTGCCTGTAGATAGAATCGAGTGTACCGATAGGCAGCTCGCATTCCCGTCTATCCCCCCAGGGAAGATAAAGGGAGACGATATCCGGCTGCTGCCCGTATCTTTTTCTAAACGCAGCGACAGAGTCGGCAGGGGTAATACCTTCCCTTGCACCCGGCGAAAAGATGCCGGTAAGGAAAATGTCCTTCCGTGCCGGAGTATCCATAGACCCGGCCCCTTTGTTCCATTCCAGGCCCAGGACATACAGCGTTATGCAGATAGCGCACGCAAGAAGGGGCAGGGCGGCAATTCGTAATCCGGAATAGATCCGGTGTCTCAGTTCCCAGAAACGATGTTTGACTTTGCCCACATGTCCCATTACGAATTGTACACGGGGGTGACTGTTTTTGTACGACCTGAAGCCTTGCTGCCGGCCGATCGCGATGGTGAACAGCATGATAAGACAGTTGACCATGGCGAATCCTGCCATACAGATGGAATACGGGTTCCAATCGTGGTAAAGACCGTAAATAATAGCCAGCCCCGACACCAGGATTACCACGATATTAGGGAAATTGATGCCCCAGCCATCGGACTTCTCAGACCCTTTTGGCGTAGGGTCATACGGTACTTTTTTTCGGATGATTGCGAACAGGAACCCCAATGCATGGACCCACCAGGTTCCGATCATTAGCAGACCGCCTACGAAATGGAAACCCCGTTCTCTCTCTTCCATCACCCAGCTCTGAACAAAATGCCTGATGAGCACGATAGCTACGGTCAGGGGAAAAACGCTTATCATGAACTTTTCGAATCCCACCATGGCAGTGCTTATGTCCAGAAGAAAGAGCACCGGGATGAGAAAATTGATCAGGGAAATGACACCGGACAAATAATAAAAAGAGGCAAGACCATAATGCAATTTCTGACGCCAGGTCAGTTGTCGGAATAACCTTGGATAAGAGGTAAATAACAGCTCAAAGACACCCCTTGACCATTTTAATTGTTGTTTATAGTAAGCAGATAGGGTGGATGGCACAAGACCCCGGGCCAGGACCCTGGGCACATATACCGACTTCCATCCTTTTGCATGCAAATGCATGGCCGTGTTCATGTCTTCGGCGAGACCGGCGGCATGACCGTCAATAGAATCCAGCGCCGTCCGGCGGAAAGTACAGTTCGCACCGATAGCCGGTACGGTGCCATACCGGTTCATGGTCATCATCATCGGGCCGTAGAACTGGTAAGTTTGCTGGGCCGCTCCTTTTGCTACCAGCGTCGAATGGGAATTTTTATAGGCTTGAACGATCTGGACGAATCCTATTGCCGGGTCATTGAAATGAGGGACGATGGGATCGAGGAACTCAGGGAAAGGGACATGATCCGGATCGAGTATCACACACAATTCTCCGGAAGACTGCTTCAGGGCATTGTTGATATTACCCGCCTTGGCGTCTTCCCTGTTGTTGCGGGTGACATGCTGTATGCCAAGCTCCCTGCAAAGCCCCTTCAGATAGGGGTCATCGGCCTCGTCACAAAGGTAAGTTGTATGCGGGTACCTTATCTGCGTCATCGCCTTTAATGTTTCCTCGATCATCTCCAGGGGCTCACCAGGACAATAAGTAGTAAAGATGTCGACCGTAAATTCTTTCTCCCGGGGCGGTGTGGCAGGTACTGTGATAAAGATATAATGTACCCATTCCGCTATGATCCTGATACAGATAAATAAAATGGTAATGAACAGCAGCCAGTAAAGCGCTGTCCGTTGACCATGTCCTTCCTGGTAGAAGGTATAAAGGAAGGCGCTCATGGAAATAAGCCCCAGTGCAACCATTAGCCGTATGAAAAGTAGCTCGGCCCGTGAAGGAGAGCGTATGGTTTTTATTGCTTTCATTGGTCTTTCACTACATAAAAGGGTACATTACAGGTGGAGAAGTTTCCAAATTTATCATACAGCTTGGCAAAAAGACGATAAGGCCCCCCGGCGGAAGGAGTGATGACCTCAGCCGTCAACCCCGATCCTGCCTTGATA
>DASZVM010000528.1:0-4408 GCA_035547295.1 Puia sp.
GCCGTTAAATAATATGCTCCAAATCCACCAAGAAAACCTGACACTATTCCAGTGGCAGCTTGCGCTTTATCTCCTCCCCCAAACGCCTCTATTGCACCACCGACTACGGCTCCTGTCAATCCCCAACCGAAAGAAGTACTCCAAAGTCCCGATCCAAGATTTATCTCCCCCCCATCCGGGTCCACATTATTCACGGGATCATCGCCCATCCCCACATACGGACTCGCAAATTCATCATACGGGTCCGCCCCCGTCCACCGTCCTATCTGGGGATCATACATCCGCAGATCGAATTCATTCCATAAGGTATTCTCCTCCTCCTCGCTGTAATCTCCCTGGTAATTGAATGAATTGGGCGGCAGCTTATTAAATGCCTTGGTGCATATCCCGGCGATCTTTTGCCCAAAAGCATAGTAATGATTCTCCTCCGCAATACACGCCAAATGCCTTCTGCAAAAAATTGCTGCTTAAATACTAAAGAAGAAGATCACTGGAAAGCAATGTTCAGGGTATTTGCCATAACTGTGTCGATCCAACCAATAACCGCGTACTTTTGCCCAAACCATCCAATGATGAAACCAATCTTATTCCTGGTGATATACCTCTCCCTGACCGGGACCGCCGCCATAGCCAGGGCACAATCCTCTCCCGCGCGAACAGCGCTCTCCATCACCCATCTTACAGGCAACGTTTACGTCTATACCACTTACGGCAACCCCGGCGACGGCAGCTCCTACCCGTCCAACAGCCTGTACATCGTTACCACAAACGGCATCGTCCTGCTGGACACACCCTGGGATACCACACAATTCCAACCATTGGTGGATAGCCTTTACGCCCGGTACCATGAAAAGCCCGTGCTCTGTCTTTCCACCCATTTCCACGACGACAGGACCGCGGGGCTCGACTTCTTCAGACAGCACGGCGTTGACACATGGTCGTCAGCACAGACGCGGGAGCTATGCAGGCAGAAGGGAAAGCCCCAGGCGGAACATGTCTTCACAAAAGACACCGTCTTCACGATCGGCGGACATACGTTCAGGACCTTTTATCCCGGTGAAGGATACACGAAGGACAACATCGTCGTATGGATAGAAAAGGAAAGAGTATTGTATGGCGGATGTTTTGTCAAAAGCACGGAAACCCAAAGCCTGGGCAATCTCGCGGACGCAGGCATAGAGGCATGGCCGGCATCGGTAAAAAGAGTGCTGCAAGCCTTTCCAAACCCCGCCTTTGTCATCCCCGGTCACCTGGGATGGGCAGACAAGAAGTCATTGGAACATACGCTCAAGCTATTGGACCGGCATCGCCGGATGAAGCAACAGTGAAGAGAAAACGTCTATATAAAGTTGATTACCAGCAATTTGAGAACAATCCCTCCGCCGTTATGCGATCTTCTTGGCAGCTGTGAGGGCATTGGACTTAAACATGCCGGCCTCGCCAAAAGGTACCGGCTTATCCTTATACAACACGGATCTTACCATGAGGGCGGCCGTCTCGGCCATGATCCGGAGGTCCAGTATAAGGCTCACATTACGAATATAATACGCATCCCACTGATAGCGGCGAAAAATGCTTTGGAAGCTGGTGGCAGGCCCACGATAGCCTCTCACCTGGGAGAGGCCGGTAATACCAGGACGGGAAAGGTACCGGAATTTATAGTTGGCCACCTGTGCGGAGAATTCGCGGGAATCCTTTAACATATGGGGCCTGGGACCGACAACGCTCATGTGTCCTAATAATACATTGATGAACTGGGGCAGCTCGTCAAGACAGGTATTGCGTAAAAATTTTCCCAGTCTGGTGACACGGGGGTCATTGCGGGAAGCCTGGCGTGTATCTGCCATATCATTCACATACATGGTACGGAACTTATAGCACCAGAAGGTCCTGCCCAGGAAGCCAACCCTTTTCTGCCGGAAAAATGCCGGGCCCTTTGAATCCATTTTGATCAGTATGATCAGGAGAGGGAAAAGCCAGGGGAAGGTCAATAAGATCACCAGCAGGGAGGTGACAATGTCCATAGACCTTTTATAAATGAAATAAGAGCGCTTGTTGTTAAAATGTTCACGAATCTGCAATTGTTCGTCATCCTGCCAGTTCTTCGGGTAATTCATCTTCGATTCAACGATTGTGCTACGCATATTCGATAAGGATTGGTTTTTCCGGTGGGCCTGAATATGGGATCCCGTCTAATCAGAGTACTCAACAAATTGAATTCCATATTTCGGACGCAAAGGAAATAAATTTATTTGGCAATTCTCATACCACTTATCGGGTATGGGATTGGTATTAGTAAAAATCCGGCCTACAATCGTGTAAATCAATCTCTTTCACCTATGACATCCGCCTTTCCCAAAACGTTGCATTAGAGCTTTATTTAATAAATTTTTAAGAAGCCAGGGCTGGGTTCGATCCGATTTCCAGGACAGTTCGGGACGGTTTCAGGTAAGCCAGCGTCTGCCGGACCGTTTCGCGGATAATACGCATGTCCAGCCAGAAACCGGCATTTCTGATATAGAATGCGTCTAATTGATAGCGTTTAAATACTTTATCAAAATTATCGGCCGGACCACGATAACCCTTGATCTGGGCAAGCCCCGTGATACCCGGCTTAACGATATTCCTGAACTTATAGAAGGCAACCATTTGAGAGAACTTCCGGCAATCTTCGTGCATATGCGGCCTGGGGCCTACAATGGTCATGTGTCCGATCAACACATTAAGGAACTGCGGCAGCTCGTCCAGGTTGGATTTGCGCAGGAAGCGACCGAACCTGGTCACACGGGGATCATTCTCCCTCGCCTGGCGTATGTCAGCTTCAATATTAACCCGCATGGTCCTTAGCTTGATGCAGTAAAAAGTACGGCCCAGGAACCCTACTCTTTTTTGTATAAAAAATACAGGCCCTCTGGAATCCAGTTTGATCAGCAATGCCATCAGGGGCATCAGCCAGCTTAACAACAATACGATTACCACCAGCGAAAAGAGGATGTCGAACGCCCGTTTAACAAAAAAATAACTGTTGCGCCCTGATAGATAACGTCTGAGCTGTGGCTTATTTCCACGCATATGGGCCTTTTTCCATATCATACTGCCTTCCTGTTCTATTCCGACCATGGCTTGTTTTTCAGGTTATGATTCACCGGGTAATCGATTCCGGACAGGTACATTGACATTATTCATTGCCGAATAGTTGCATGCTCCTCTTTTTTAACAGTTCGGCCGGAAGAAGGTTCTTCCCATAGCCGTGTCGTTTTTGCCAACCAGCGTGTCGGATCAGGCAATATCCGTGCAGAATATGGTCAATTGTACATGTATTCGTCCCCGCAAACCCTTTGCGGGCACAGTTGAAACGCCTTCCCCTGTTGTTTATTATCGAAAGGATATTAAAATTTGATTGGAACCCGCGACAGACATAACTTTTGCCTACCCTAATATGCTAATTAAAAAAAATAACGCCTTTCATTCCGCAGGCGTTTTAGCCTATTTTGCTAATTTGCGCCCCAATATGCGAAAAATAATTTCTGTGGTAGGAGCCAGGCCCAATTTTATGAAAGTAGCGCCCCTTCATCTGGAATTCGGCAAATACAAGGACCAGGTAAAGCACCTTATCTGTCATACGGGACAACACTATGACGAGAAGATGTCGAAGATATTCTTCGAGGAGCTGGGGCTTCCCAAGCCGGATTTTTATCTTGGCATCGGATCGGGGTCCCATGCCGTACAGACCGCCGGGGTAATGGTAGCATTTGAAAAAATTCTCCTGGAAGAAAAACCGGACCTCGTCGTAGTCGCAGGGGATGTCAATTCCACCATCGCCTGCAGCCTTGTTGCCGTCAAAATGCATATAAAGGTCGCCCATGTCGAGGCCGGCCTTCGCAGCTGGGACAAGGATATGCCGGAGGAGATCAATCGCATACTCACGGATACCATCTCCGACATGCTGTTCGTCACGGAGGACAGCGGTCTGCAAAACCTGAAAAAAGAAGGCATCGCCGATGAAAAGATCTTCTTTACAGGCAATGTCATGATCGATTCCCTGGCCGGCAACCTGCACCGGATCGATGCATCCCGCATATTGAACGACTTGCAGCTGGGCCCATCCTCCTATATCCTTGCCACGATCCATCGCCCAAGCAATGTAGACCATCCTGACAGCCTCGCCGGCATTCTCAGGTTGCTGGGCAAATATGCCAGGGGCAGAAAAGTGATCTTCCCCGTCCATCCCCGGACACGCTCCAACATAAAAAGTTTCTGCCTCGAGCAGGAAATCGTCCCGGAGCTGGTACTGACGGAGCCCATCGGCTACATCGACTTTCTCTGCCTGGTGAAAAATGCGGGACTGATCATCACGGACAGCGGAGGCATACAGGAAGAAAGCACTTACCTGGGCGTACAATGCATT
>DASZVM010000529.1:0-6372 GCA_035547295.1 Puia sp.
TCAATTTCTGAGCATGCCCGAGAATGATATCCAGATCTTCCCTGTTTTTCGAAAGTATATACGGAATGGAAACCTTATTTCCCTGTGGTGTAAGCGTGTTGTCAAGAATGGTGATATGCGCCATGAACAGCTCGATATCGATACAAAGAACAAAAAATAATTTTGGCACCAGCCCTATCAGATCGGGTCTCCTGCCGCCAAACGAAGTTCCTACCCCTTTTTTTTCGATCCATCCGCCATCTGTCAATTCAGATAATAATTTCAATACAGTAGGCGCGCTTAACCCTACCTCACGGCAAATAGTGGGGGTAGATGTTTTTTCCGATTCAAATAAATATTTCAGGATCTGAACTTTATTAAACCCACTTTTCCCTTCCCTTGCCAGCCTTTCCAATAAGTTGTGATTTGTTTCATTTTGTTTCCGCATAAACCCGGCTTTAGATAAAATCTAATGGAATAAAAATAAAGTAACGTAAAATTTTTAATAAAGATATTTAATTAGAACATTTTTTTACCAAACCATGTTTTGAAAATAAAATATTTATTACGTTTGTTTCATTTACCAAAAAATAACATGAACAATTATTCCTCCCGCCGAAAATTTCTAAAGAAGCTTGGACTGTCCTCAGGAGCGCTGGCTGCCGGAAAATATGCAGAAGCATTTGCCCGCAGTAATAGTGATACCTACATTATCCGCCTGGACAAACAACAACGGCTGTCCTCCAACGACAATCTCCAGATTGCGCTGATCGGAGCAGGTGGCATGGGCACGAACGATACCAATACCGCCCTGCAGGTGCCGGGTATAAAACTGGTTGCCGTATGCGACCTTTATACAGGCAGGCTGGATACCGCCAGGAAAAAATGGGGCAATGATATCTTTACTACCAAACATTATAAAGATATCCTTAACCGAAAGGACATCGATGCCGTGATCATCGCCACACCGGATCACTGGCATAAACAAATTTCCATCGATGCGCTCAATGCAGGCAAGCATGTCTATTGCGAAAAACCCATGGTCCATTCCGTGGATGAGGGCCCTGCCGTGATCGCGGCCCAGAAAAGCTCCGGAAAGATATTTCAGGTCGGTAGCCAGGGGGTCTCCTCTCTGGGTAATGAAAAGGCAAAACAATTGCTCAAAGAGGGCGCCATCGGCGAACTCAATTATGCCGAGGGTTTTTGGGCGCGCCGTGATCCTGTTTCCGTCTGGCAATATCCCATTCCCGATGATGCATCTGAACAAACAGTTGACTGGGAAACCTATATCAGCAACGTGGAAAAAAGACCATTCGACAGCAAACGGTTTTTCCGCTGGCGCAACTATACCGATTATGGCACGGGTATGGCCGGGGATCTGTTTGTGCATCTCTTTTCGAGTCTGCACTTTGTTACAAGCTCCCTTGGCCCGGACCGTATCTATTCCACGGGAGGATTGCGTTTCTGGAACGACGGACGCGAAGTGCCGGACGTATTGCTGGGCTCTTTCGATTATCCAAAAACCGCGGTACACCCGGCGTTCAACCTGTCGCTGCGTTGCAACTTCGTAGATGGCACAAGCGGAACCACCTATTTAAAATTGGTAGGCAGCGAAGGCTCGATGGATATCACCTGGGACGACGTTGTGTTAAAACGCAACACAAAGCACGAGGAAGACCCTTTCCTGAAAACAACGGGCAAGCAAAATGATATGAGAAAGCAGATCCTGCCACCCAGCTCCATTACCTACAAAGCTGAAGAAGGCTACAAAGGCGGACCTTACGACCATATGTTCAATTTCTTTTCAGCCATACGCAACAATGGGAAAGTGGTGGAAGACGCCATATTCGGCTACCGCGCGGCGGCCCCTGCCTTGCTTTGCAATGACAGCTACCGGGAAAAGAAGCCGATGTCCTGGAATCCCGAAGCCATGAAAAAAGCCTGATCTGAATGTACAATTATCATAAAAAATAAACCAGACACACAAAATGAAAAAATCAGTTTTAGCGTCCGCAACGATTGCATTTTCTCTCTTGCTTACAAATTCACATGCGCAGGAGAAAGGAAAATGGATCAGTCTTTTTGATGGTAAAACGCTGAAAGGCTGGCACGGTTATAATAAAGGCGCGGCTCCTGTAAAAAATTGGACGATCATCGATGGCGCCCTGGTTTGCCTGGGTGCTGCGCCGGATGCCGCCGGCGGCGATCTGACAACAGACGGCCAATATGAGAATTTTATTTTGGAATGGGAATGGAAGGTAGACAAAGGCAGCAACAGCGGCGTGATGTATCATGTCGTAGAGGATAAAAAGTATCATAGCCCTTATCAGACAGGTCCTGAATACCAGATCATCGATGACGTGAACTTCCCTGAGAAATTGCATGAATGGCAAAAAGCCGGAGCCGATTATGCCATGCATACCGCAAACGCAAATAAAAAACTGGCTGCCGTAGGCGGGTGGAATACAAGCAAGATAGTTTTCAACCACGGGCACGTGGAGCATTGGCTCAACGGAAAAAAGATCGTTGAATTCACCGCATGGGACAAAGACTGGAATAATAAGAAGACCACGGGCAAATGGAAAGACTATCCTGACTATGGTGTAGCTAAAACCGGCTTCATCGCTTTACAGGATCACGGTAATAAGGCATATTACAAGAACATCAGGATTAAACCCCTGTAACAAATAACAGCAAAGCCTCCCCCGGGAGGCTTTTTTTATCGCCAACATTACTGCTGTCCTACTCCAAGCGCAGGCTCTTGACCGGATTTGCCCGCGCAGCCCGCACCGAATGGAGGCTCACCACCAGTAGCGCCATCGTAATAGCGCTGATGCCCGCGACGATAAAGATCCATACGGAGAAATCCGTGCGGTAATCAAACCCGCGCAGCCACTCCTGACCACAAACCCAGGCAATTGGCGCGGCGGTTGCAAAGGCTGCCAGCACCAGCAGGACGAATTCCCGCGACAACAGACCCCACAGCTGTAAAACGCTTGCCCCAAGCACCTTCCGGATGCCTATCTCGCGGGTGCGCTGTTCGGCGACAAAGGAGGCCAGACCAAACAACCCGAGACAGGAGATAAACAACGCAAGCAGGGTAAACATCCCGGACAAATGGCCTATCTGCTCTTCGGCCCGGAACTTGGCCGCATAATCCTCATCCGTAAACGAGTAAGCAAACGGGCTGCCGGGTGAATATTTCCGGAAGACGGGCTCGATCATGGCCAGCGCTGCCCGTTGGGTAAGGTTTGGATTTAGCCGGATCAGGATCATGTGAATGCGCCTGTCCGTGCGAAGCGTAAAAAAAGTCGGTTCCACCGGCCGGTAGGGCGACTCCATCACCATGTCACGGATCACCCCGATGATGGGATGGTCCTCGTTATGCCACCGGATAGATTCGCCGACAGGATGCGTAAGACCCATGTACCGGGCTGCCGCCTCATTGATGACAAAAGCGCCGCTATCCGTGGGAAAGTCGCGCGAAAAGTCCCTGCCTTCCTTCAAATGCCAGCCTAACGTTCTTCCAAAATCATAGCTGACAAATAAGGTCCCGATGACCGGCGTCGTATTGGGATCACGTCCCTTCCAATTATAGCCCAGCATGTCGTTCTCTACGTCCGTGGCCGGGCTGGACGACGCTGCCACTTCGCTCGCCCCACCCGATTGTATCAATGCTGTCCGCAGCGCATCAAAATGTTCCAGGCGGCCCGGCTCGTTCATCCCGATGGCAATCAACCCCGCCCGCGTATAGCCGACAGGACGGTCCTGCGCATAACGTATCTGCCGGTTGACAACAAGGATACCGATGATCAATGCAATGGAAATGGTGAACTGTACGACAACAAGAACCTTTCGCGCTACCACGGGGCTCCGGCCTGAGCGGAATGTACCTTTTAAAACATCAACCGGCCGGAAACCGGACAGGTAAAATGCCGGATAGCTGCCGGCCAGCAGCCCGGTGAAGATCGTAAAGCAGACAGTGGCCAGCCAAAACCCTGGCGATACCCAGGGGAAGACCAGTTGCTTGCCGGCCAGGTCATCGAACACAGGCATCAGCAGTGCCGCAAGTCCGATGGCGATCGTCATCGAAAAAAAAGTCATGAGCAACGACTCGCCCAGGAACTGAGTGATCAATTGCCTGCGACCGGAGCCAACGGTCTTTCTCACCCCCACCTCCTTTGCCCGCTTATTGCCTCGTGCAGTGCTAAGGTTCATAAAGTTGATACAGGCCAGCAGCAAAATAAAACAGCCGATCATCATAAACAACCTCACCGTGCGGATCTCACCGCCTGCCTGCCTCCCGTCCCTGAACTCATTATATAAATGCCATTGATCCATCGGCTGCAGGGCCAGCTCTTCAAACCCACCCTTCATATGAGGTTTGGAGAGGTCTTTGATCCTGGCGGTGACATCCGCTGCGGTTACGCCATCGGCCAATTCCACAAACAACTGGAAGTGATGATCGTACCAATCGTCACCCAGGGTGGCGCCACGGTTATCTTTATTGTCCCAGGCCATCAGAACGCCGGCGCCATGGAATTACGTATTCTCCGGCGGATCGGCAAACACGCCACCGACCTTCATCTGCGTCTGCCCGTCCACCGTTATCATGCGGTTCAGCGCATCAGTGCCGCCAAACAGCGCCTGCGCCGCGTACTGACTGAGCAGCAGCGATGACGGGTCTTTCAACGCGGTGGCGCTCCCGCTGATCATCCTGAAACTGAACATCACGGGGAATGCCGGCTCTGCCCACATCCCCCACTGCGGGAGCTTTTTGTCTTGTGTTGTTAAAACGTGGCGGCCCTGACTCACCAGCGCAAGATCTTTGAACGCGGAAGGATTGTGCGAGCGAAGCGCCGCCTCTATGGGAACGGAAGCCATCTCACCGACCGTCACCTCATTATTCACCCGTTCGATGGACAGGATGCGGGCAAGCGACGCATGCCGGGAATGCCAGTGATTAAAGCTCAGCTCGTCCCAGACCCATATGCCGATCAGCATGGCAACGGCCATGCCCAGCGCCAGACCGGTGACATTGATCAATGAATACAGCCGGTTCCTTTGCACCTGCCGCCATGCCAAGAGGAAATAGTTACTGAGCATATGATGCTTTTATTCCTCCAAATGTAATAACTAATTTTTTAGTTATTAAAAAATATTGCCGGCCGCGAGATGAGGGTGAATAGGTCATTCATCCTCCGGCATCGATTCATCGAGGTTTTTCCAGCGGAAAACCTGCCGGGTAATTGCGCAAACGTTTCTGGCCAGCTCCGCCGCAGAACAGCTCAGCACCCGCAAACTCACCGGCAATCCCTGTCGCATCTCTACGAGATCGATATGCAGGAAACCTTCTTCACCCTCCGGCTCCTGCCCTTCCAGCGTTTCATACAACGCCTCCACGGACGCCCGGTCCATCCCGAGCTCGAATTGCCCAAAACGTACAAACCCTTCAGCCGTCCGCATGTTCAACACAATCATAAAAACGCTTTTCATATTGTCTCCGGTTATTTATGAAAAATAGGACGTCCGGTTGCCAGCACCCGCCTTAATACCGATGTCCATGCGGTCGACAATAACAGCGCCAGCCCTGTTACCGCCATACATAGCTTGTACACGCCCTGATCGATCATACCTGACGCTGCCGCCATCGAACAGGCAAGCAATCCCAGCTCTCCCGTCTGCGATAACAATGCCCCTGCCCTCCAGCTGTCCCGCCAAGGCATCCCCAACAGCCTGAACACCAATGCCGACAATAAACTATTCATCAATAACACCGCCCCTGTAACGCCAATGATCGACCACGAATGCCCTGCGATATAATGAATGTCCAGCATCAACCCCACCGACACAAAGTACAAGGCCACAAAAAACACTTTGAATGGCTTCAATACCTGGCCGAGCCAATAAAAGCCCCTGGCACGCCCCAGCCAAAGCCCGGCCGCAAAACTGCCAATGGGGGCGGATAGTCCCATCCACGAAGCGAGCCACGCGCACCCCAGACAAAGGAGCGCACCTACGAATACCTGTGCATCATGGTCCCCCTCCAACACCCGCCATCCTCTCCAGGACCAGACAACCCGGTTGCGGATAGCCCGGAGCAGAAAGAACAATACCACCGCAATCAAGACGGACCCCAACAGCATTCCCCAACGGGGGGACGACCGGCCCATCCACTGGAAAAAGCCAAAAACGGGTGCAACGAGCACATCCTGCAATAACAGCATATTCAAAACCATTCGTCCCGTCTCCGTCTCCAGCTCGCCTGACCTCCGCATATATTCGCTCACCACCGCTGTACTATTGAACGACAATAAGACGGCAAGCAACAACCGGCTTTGCCAGGTCCAATACAGAAAAGATCCGACCATCCATGCGCACATCACGGCCAGC
>DASZVM010000530.1:0-1947 GCA_035547295.1 Puia sp.
GTTCTTGTTTGCCGCCGTTTGTCTCCGTGCAAATGCGCAGGTAAGTCCTTTTGTAAAAGGCGACAGGGTCGCCTTCGTGGGTAACAGCATCACAGAGGCCGGCTATTATGAGTCGTATATCTGGCTGTATTATATGCTGCATTTCCCGGAGATGCCGATCACCGTGTATAATGCCGGCATTGGCGGAGACAGGGCCTCCAATATCCTTGACAGGCTGGACGACGATGTGCTGAGACGCAAACCCACCGTGATATCGCTGACGTTCGGGATGAACGATTCAGGCTATTTCGAGTTCCTGAAGAACGATGCGGATTCAACGGCGGATGTGCGGGTAAAAGAATCGTATGAAAAATTTGTCAGGATACAGCAGAAGCTGAAGGCGTATACTCCGGCGCGTAAGGTAATGGTGTCTTCTTCCCCTTATGACGAGACCGTAAAGAACCCCAAGAACCTTTTCCCAAAAAAGAGCCTGGCCATGGAAAAGATCACGGCCTTTCAGCAGACTGCCGCACGGCAGAACAACTGGGGCTGGGTGGATCTTTTTCATCCCATGACGGAGATCGAGCAGCGGGAGCAAAAGCGTGATCCTGAGTTTACGTTGACGGGCAATGACCGTATCCATCCCGGCAATATGGGACATTTTGTGATGGCCTGGCTGTTCCTGAAGGCGCAGGGGCTGACAGGAAAGAAAGTGGCTTCGGCGGGTGTCGATGCTGCTACGGCAAAAGTGACCAGGGCGGAAAATTGTACAGTATCCGGCGTGCAGAGAGGGAACGGAGGGCTCCGGTTCGACTATCTGGCAAAGTCCCTTCCCTTTCCCGCCGACACGGTATCCCGTATCTGGCAAAACCCACAACGGCAGTCGGATGCGTTAAAGGTGATACCCTTCGAGGAGGAATTCAACCAGGAGATCCTGCAGGTGAAGGGATTGAAGGAGGGCATGTATGCAGTGAGCATGGATGGGAAACGAATTGGGGAATGGCCGGGTGAAGAGTTGGGGAACGGCATCAATATGGCTGTCATAACAAGCACTCCGCAGTATCAGCAGGCCGTCGCGGTGATGTTGCTGAATGAAGAACGGATGGCTATAGAGAACCGCATGCGTGCGTATTTCTGGCTGCAATACGACTTTTTCAGGGGTAAGAACATGATGTACGCCGACGATCAGCATGCGATGGATTCCGTGGAAGCATATGCAAAAAAAGACTGGGCGGTGGCGTCAAAGAGGGACAATTATCGCAGCGGGCGTTTTGCGGTTGTCCGTGAAGGCTGGCAGCGGCAGATGGATACATTGATAAACGAGATCTATACGGTCAATAAGCCGGCAAAGCATACGATAAAGATCGAGCCGATACGATAGTCCTTCGGCAGCGACCCTGTGGGGTGCTTAAAAAAAAAGGGCCAGGATAGAAATCCAGCCCCGTCTTTAAATCCAATATCCTATGAAAAACCGAGTATATGAATACAAGCGCTGTGCCGGTGGGACCAGAAAAGGGTTCTGGAGTAAAAAAATGTACAAAAATATTGATAATCATATACAAACATATTATAATAGTATGATCTTTGTGGGCCGATTTTGATTGATTAATGTCAATTTAATCCCAGTGCAGGAAAGATTTTCCCACCACCGGAAATCCAGTATATTTAATATGCATGAAGGATAAACTCGGCTTATACACCGCCACGTCCCTGGTGATCGGAAACATGATAGGGGCCGGTGTTTTTTTATTGCCATCGGCGATGGCTTCCTTCGGGGGTATAAGCCTGTTAGGTTGGGTCCTTTCAGCCATCGGCGCGCTTTTTATTGCTCATATGTTCAGCGAGACCAGCAAGCTCCTCCCGAATATGGACGGCGGGCCTTATTCTTATACACGTCAGGGGTTTGGTGATTTCATGGGTTTCCTGATGGCATGGGGTTACTGGATATCCATCTGGTGCGCAAGCGCC
>DASZVM010000531.1:0-2111 GCA_035547295.1 Puia sp.
GGTGAATGTACTGCTGCTGAACAGGACTGCGGAAAAAAGAGCTTATCCTTCCTTGTTCCGGAAACGATCGCTGCAAAGGATCACAGGTATCCTGGGCGTATTATTGGGAATATTAGCTTTCGTCTATCCCCTGTATACTACCATGCATATGAAAGAAAAATATGGGGTGGGAAAGCACACCGCTCTTTATGGCGTCTGGTCCGTCGATTCTCTCCGCCACTCACGTGACTCTCTCAACCAGGTGCTGCATGGGGAAAATAGCGGCTGGAAAAAGCTGATCTTTGAAGATTACGGTAATGCCAGCACGAAATCCTGGTCCTCGAATGTAGATTATTTTAGCTATCAGGCAGACGCTGCCGGACACACGGTACATATGCAACGAACCTATCCGGATACGCTGCTGACGGTGAATTCCTCCTATCGTATGGATAAAGACACGTTATACCTGAGCGGAAAGTATGGAGATGATTCATTATATGTCCGCCTCCATCTGTTACGAAAATACTTTATTCGCAAATAAGCATCCGCAAAAGGACGACAGGGCACTAAAATACCCTTAGCCGGCGTTTGTGAACAGAGTCTAAAATCCAATTCACGTATGTTTAAATCGCAGGCCGTCGCGTTCCTCCTTGGCTTTACGCTTACATCCGTCGTGCTTCTTTGTATCCCCGGTCTTTACAAAAAGAACAACCAGAGACAGGCTAATCACAAGTCTGCCAGGCCTGCTGTAGAAACCGCAGCCAATTACCGTGCATCACATTCGTGATATCGCCGGGTGCGTATCCGCGTTGCCGTAACAAAGGCTCCAGCCGCTGCAGACCAGCTATATCTTCCATATCATAAGGTGATTGCTCTTTCCCGAACATGCCATCCAGATCGCTGCCAATGGCGATATGCCGGCTATTCCCTGCTATCTGGCAAATGTGGTCATAATGATCTATCAATTTTTCCAGGTTGACCCCGGCAGCCTGCGGATCGGACTGTCCCCGGACCCAGCCGCTGGATAGCATCCAGGCGTCCAGCACGCCGCCAATGACAGCCCCTCTGTCGATCAGCGTCTTTATCTGCTGGTCCGTCAGCTGCCGCTGATGCTGTACCAACGCCCTGCAATTATGGTGGCTGGCCCATACAGGACCTTTGTAAAGTTTCATGGCCTGCAGGAAAGCCTCGTCCGTAAGATGGGTGATATCCAGGATCATGTTCAGCTTGTCCATTTCCTTTAACAGCCGGAGGCCCTGCGGGGTGAAAGGGCCTGTCATACCCGTCCCAGGCGCATAACGTCCCGGACCATAATGGGCAGGGCCGATGGCCCTCAATCCATATGCGTATGCCCTTTCCAGGTAGGAAAGGTTCACGAGGCTGTCGGCGCCTTCCAGGCTTAGGATGTAGCCGATGGGTTTTGTTTCAGCCGGGGTTGTTTCGTCCTGCCACAGGGCCAGGTGCTTTTCAAGGGCTTTTATGTTTTTGATCATGACCATCTCCCCAGCTTCTTCCATGGCCTTGTACCAGGCCAGCTGCCCTTGTGTCTGCGCCCAGGCCTGCTCAGGCGAATGCCAGCCGGGCAAAGGATTGTCCGGCGCCGTATAACGGGCTATCTGCGTGGCCACCACCAGACCTATATTGCCCTTTCGCAGTTGTGGCAGGGATACCATCCCTTTGCCTCTATCCGGCTTATCGGTGAGGCTTTTTTCCCTGTCGCGTATCGCCTGTACGGGTAAGCGAAGGTCCCTGTTCCATTCCAATGCATTCATGGACAGGTCCAGATGTGCGTCTACTATCAACATTGCTCTTTTTTTACTACGTCCGCAGGATATTGTAACGCCAGCCTTCTGATGTCGTAGCTGAAGCGGGTGAAGGTCTCCTCCCACTGCCTGGCCTCTTCCTCGGAATACGTATAAAATCCTTTCCCATTGGCAACGCCTCTCCCACCGGCTTTTACGATGTCATCTATCAGGCGGGGCATCTCCGTGCTGTTGCTCAGCGTGGGGAAGAGGTCCTTTATCACGGTGTGATAGGCCGCCACTCCTGTAAGGTCCATCCATCTGAATACGCCCACCAGGGTCATCCAGTACCCGGCATTATTGCGGCATGCCCTGTCCACATCTTCCACC
>DASZVM010000532.1:0-5041 GCA_035547295.1 Puia sp.
AGAGGCGATTGCCATGCGGGTAGTGAAAGAATTGAAGAGCCCCGGTATTTTTGCCGTAGAGCTGTTCGTCAACAAACAAGGGGAAGTATTCGTCAACGAGACGGCTCCCCGGGTGCATAACAGCGGACATCATACCATCGAAGGCAATTACAGCTCGCAGTTCGATATGTTATGGCGGGTCATCCTCGGATATCCTCTCGGCAATCCGGATGCTATTTTGCCGGCCGCCATCGTCAACTTACTTGGCGCGGAAGGACACCATGGCCCGGCCCATTACGAAGGACTGGATGAAGTCCTGCAAATGGACAACGTGTTTGTACACATATATGGCAAGAAAGAAACCAAGCCGGGCCGCAAGATGGGCCATGTCACCATCATCAGCAGGGAAAAGCATGACCTGGTGTACAAAGCGCATAAGATCAAGAATACCTTGAAAGTCGTTTCTAAATAGTCAGCATGGAAAAGATATTGGTAGGTATTATCATGGGCAGCGATAGCGATCTCCCCGTCATGCAGGCGGCAGCCGACGTATTGACCGAGTTCGGTATCCTTTTTGAGCTCACGGTCGTGTCAGCGCACCGTACTCCCCTGCGCATGGTGGAATATGCCAGGCAGTCGGCGGAAAGAGGCTTGAAAGTGATCATCGCGGGTGCGGGCGGTGCGGCCCATCTGCCCGGTATGGTGGCCTCCATCACTCCCATTCCCGTGATCGGCGTGCCCATCAAATCCTCCAACTCCATCGACGGCTGGGATTCTGTTCTCTCCATCCTCCAGATGCCGGGCGGTATACCTGTGGCTACCGTTGCACTCAACGGTGCAAAGAATGCAGGCATCCTGGCGGCCTCGATCATCGGGGCCTTCGATCCCCTGGTGGCTGCAAAAGTGACCGCATTCAAGGCCAAGCTGGAGAAAGAAGTGCTCAGGAAGGTCGATCTGCTGAAGAAAGACGGATGGAAGAACGAGTTTGATAAAAACTAAATCAGCCTCTATAAGGTGGCAAACCCGGCGGGCGTAGTACAGGTCTCACAGGCGCTCTTCGTCAGCATCGCCACGCTGCTCAATCCTTCAAAATAATAATGGGAAGCGATAAATCTTTTTACATGGCCTCTGCTCTCGGCAGGGAGATATTTCTCCAGCGCCCAGAAATCCCTGCTGCCGGCCTTACGGATAGCTTTGTATACAGGTGCCGGACCGCTGTTATAAGCCGCCAGGACGAGCAGCCAGTCCTTGAATTCCCTGTGCAGGTCTCTCAGGTATTTTGCAGCGGCCACCGTACTCTTATAATAATGGGTACGTTCATCTATTGTGGAGTCGACTTTTAAACCCAGTTCCTGTGCCGTGGCAGCCATGAACTGCCAGGGGCCCTTTGCTCCTACTTTGGATACGGCAGTAGCTTTTAATTGGGACTCAACCACAGCCAGGTATTTCATTTCCTTTGGTAGTCCGTACCGGCTGAAGACGGCATCTATCAGCTTGAAAGGGCGGGCGCTTCTTAACCTGACGGCGCTCAGCTCTTCTTCATTTTCGCGGATATAATTATTGACGTACTGACGTATGCGGATGTTGAGTGTAATGTTGCTCTTTTCCTCGCTGTTATCCGTATAGGTAACAGCAGGCTTGTTATGGATGGTGCTGCCGGAAAGCACAGCCATCGATAAAAAGAGAATGACCTTGTAGAATTTTGCGTGTGCGTACATGTTAATAGTTTTCTGGTGCGAATGAATGAATAAAATCCGCCGTGTTCTTTCAAGGTGGGTGCCAAATTATAAGATATTGAAAACTATTAGGTTAGACTGTAGCCGAAGGTTTTAGCATTTCCCAATTATGGACGGAATACTCCCGGGTAGAGAGATCTTCTACCACCAGGGTGCATGATAAAAAGGGCATCAGCCTGACCGCTGCCTCTATATCAGCCACGATATCATCAGGTTCGTCCGTGTCCAGTATAATAGAAAAGCTCATATTGGGATGGTCTTCAGTAGGGCCGTCTTGTACGATGCGGGAAGGATTGAAGCATATCCAGAGGTAATCGTTGGGTCTCTTCTTCATTATTTCAACAGCGGCATCTACTTTCTCTCTGAGAAAGCTGACGGCTCCGAAAAAAATGGTCTTGTTACTCATTATGGGGTGCCACAAGCTATTATTTTAGGAGGAGATAACCAAAAATATTCTATTTGCCTTAAATTGTACCCTCAATCTATTCACATGAACATGAATCCCATTGCCCGTCCCTCACTAAAAAGGACAGTCGTACTCTCAGCCATCAGCATCCTTGCCGGCATTTCAACAGCCCATGCGCAAACCGACACCATCACCGACCACCGAGCCACCGAAGTATACAGCCCCGTCCCACCCGTGGTGACCCCGGGCGCCCAATGCGGGGACGCGCCTTCCGATGCCGTCATCCTCTTCGATGGGAAGAACCTGGACAAATGGGTATCCGTATCCGACGGCAGCGCTGCCAAATGGATCGTCTCGGATGGGATCCTTACCGTCAACAAAAAAGCAGGTAACATACAGACAAAAGAATCTTTTTCCAACTACCAGCTGCACCTGGAATACAGGATCCCCTCCAATATCACGGGATCGGACCAGGCCAGGGGCAACAGCGGCATATTCCTCGCCAGCACAGGCAAAGGCGACGACGGATACGAGCTCCAGGTATTGGACAACTATAACAACAAGACCTACGTCAATGGCCAGGCCGGCAGCATCTACAAACAAGCCATCCCCCTCGCCAACGCCTGCCGCAAGCCTGGAGAATGGCAGACCTATGACGTCATCTGGACAGCCCCTGTCTTCCACACGGACGGCAGCCTGGCTTCCCCTGCACGCGTCACGGTCCTTCACAACGGCGTGCTGGTACAGAACAACTTCGAATTAAAAGGCGGGACCCGTTATGTCGGCATGCCCGTTTATAAAGCGCATGGCCCCTCTCCCATCAAATTGCAGGCGCACGGCGACAAGAGCGAACCCATCAGCTACCGCAATATCTGGGTAAGACCGTTGTAATCCATTACATGCAAAAGATCAAAGGGGTCATATTCGACCTGGACGGGACATTGGCCAATACCCTTCCTTTGTGTATCCAGGCCTTTCGACAGTCGGTAGAACCATTGACCCTCCAGCCGCTGTCCGACGCAGCCATCATCGCTACTTTCGGGCCTTCCGAAGAAGGGACGATCATGACCCTCGTGCCGGAATACTACGAGAAAGGTATCGTCAATTATCTTAATTTCTATAAAGACCTCCATGACATGTGCCCGGCCCCCTTCCCGGACATCCGCGATCTCCTGGATCTCCTGAAAGAAAGAGGGATACGCATCGCCATGGTCACCGGTAAGGGTAAGCACAGCACCGATATCTCGCTGAAAAAATTCGGACTGACCTCCTATTTCGAGCTCATCGAGACGGGCAGCCCCACCGGTCCCCGCAAGACCGAAGGCATCCGGCAGGTGCTGGCAAACTGGCCACATCTCCAAAAGGAAGAGATCATCTACGTAGGGGACGCTCCCAGCGACATAAAAGCCAGCCGGGAAGCAGGCATCGCAGTCGCCGGAGCAGGATGGGCACCCACCGCCGACCCCGAAGCATTGCTGACACAAAAACCCGACCGGCTCTTTTATACCGTCAAAGATTTCGCGGATTGGCTCACCCCGCTTATGGCTTGACCTTAAAGGTAAACCCGATAAAGCAGGGACCGTCACCAGGATTGGGATGATCACGCACTACGGCCAGGGTCATGCTGGTCTCCGTCAGATCCAGGATGGTCAGCGAATTCCAGTTGCCTACCTGTGAAAAATAATCTCCGCCGAATAACATGCCGCAGCCCGTCAGGCTCAGCTTCCCGTTCACCAGGTCCAGGTTGAACTTAGCGTTGCAGGTACTGACATTCCCGCCGGCATCGATGGACGTCAGCTTGTAATTCTTGGCATTATCCAGATCAAAGGTCATGGAGCCATAATCCCTGTTGGGCATCACCCATTCATTCCCTGCGTAATCAGGATGCCAGTTCCAGTCATCGGCGCTGCCGTTATGCTTGGGATAATCGAAACCATACCACCCGATGGGCTTGCTCATGTCCAGCACCCAGGTCTTCCCCGCCTGGCCATTGGTGAGATATTCCCAGCTGGGGTCGGTGATAGTGGAAAGGTCCGTAGTAGTCACCGTGATGGTGGTGGAATCACCTTCTACAAACCCGCCGCCAGAGCTGACGGAATATTTTATGACATACTGCCCGGAGAAAGGGAACACCAGTGTATCCAGCGCCCGTGTGGAAGAACCCCCGTCATAGGACCAGTAAGGGATGGCCCCCGTCGTCTGACTGTTGAGATAGACGATGTTGTCATGCCCTTGCTGCTGGGTCACGCTGTATCTTAATTTCGACTTGTCCAGGGCGCCGGGCTCATCCAGTCTCATCTGTGTAGGCGTGCAGGCCGCCATGGTCAGACAGACGGCCGCGGTATACAGGAATTTATTTGTGCGCATAGCAATTCGTGTTTAAATGTTTAAGGTTACCAACCGGCATTCTGTACCAATGTTCCATTGGAAAGACCGATCTGTGTCTCCGGAATGGCAAAGAGACCATTCGTTTCCGTACGGAAGCTGACCTTGAAATTATTGTCGGTGCTGGGATTGTCGATGGCCTGTTTGGCCGCTGTCATGCCCTGCCGCAGGAGGTCCCAATACCGCTGCCCCTCCAATGCCAGCTCCAGCCTGCGCTCTGTCAGGATAAGGTTCAGCCCGGCAGCATCGGATGTAAGGGTCTTCCTATGGGACACATCTCCTCCGAAAGCCCGATCCCTTACGGCATTGTAATAGTTCTGCGCCGTGGTGAGGTCGGATGAAAGGTTTAGCTCGGCACCCATCAGAAGCACATCGGCAAACCGTATCGAAGCATAATTGTCGTAATTGTCTATCTGGAAATCTCCTCCCATATCATCGGCATTACCCTGGAGCATAGGCGTATATTTCTTCCACCAATACCCGGTGTTCTGGAATTGATCGGATGCGGGCGTATATGGAAGCCCTTCGTCCGCTA
>DASZVM010000533.1:0-10894 GCA_035547295.1 Puia sp.
CATCGATTCAGAAAAGAATCAGGTAGTATCCCGCTACGTAAAATACACCAGCGCCGTCGAATTCGATTTTAACGACTGGGCAAAAAAGACCTGGGGCCTCCCCCTGGCCATGGAGAACGATGCAAGAGCCGCCCTCATCGGGGAATGGCAATACGGCGCCGGCAAAGACTGCGATGACATCGTCCTGCTCACCCTCGGCACAGGCGTGGGAAGCGCCGTCCTCTCCGGGGGAAAATTATTCAAAGGGAAACACCTGCTGGCCGGCTCGCTCACGGGACACTCTTCTATCAACTTCCAGGGAGAACCCTGTAACTGCGGGTTCTATGGCTGCCTGGAAAAGGAAGCATCCACCTGGTCGCTCCCCCAAATGGTAAAAAGCCATCCTCACCTCGCCACAAGCAGCCTCGCCAAAATTGAAAAACCCGAATACATCCACCTGTTCGAAGAGGCTGACAAAGGCGATACCCTGGCGATGGAGCTGCTGGAAAAAAGCATGAAAGCCTGGGCAACAGGTGTAGTAAACCTCGTGCATGCCTATGACCCCGACCTGATCATCATCGGCGGTGGCATCATGCGTCAGCACCAACGTATACTGCCTTATATAAGAAAGACCGTAGACCAATACGCCTGGCTGCCCCCGGGAACTACCCGGATCGTGGCAGCGCAGCAAACAGATTATGCAGGATTGCTTGGCATGGAATATCTGACAAATACACTAATAAATAAGACAAGACCTTGAGAACTACAACGAAGAAGTACACACCTAATTACGACAAAACCCCTTTCATCATCGCCGAAAAGGAAAACCGATCCTGTACCGCAGGCTGGACCAATATCATCTCTACCCTGAAAACTGCTCTTGAAAGATCCGGAAAAAAGAAAAAGATCATCATCGTGGAATGCTATCCCGGTGTGAACGATGCCGAACTGCTGCCACAGTTGCAGCAATTATCCCCTGATCGCTTTATCCATACACAATCTATATTCAAGGAAGAGAGCGCCATCCGTGAAATGGTAAGCCCCGATGTGACGGATGACAGGGTCTTCGGTTATCTCACGAGACTCCACATCACCGACTACCTGGACAAAGAAAAGCTTCATGCCCAACGGCAAAAGCTTGACAGCATAAAGGAAGGGACCCTACTCATCTATGGCCCGGGCGCCGGCTGTCTCACGACAGAAGACGCGTTGCTCGTCTATGCCGATCTCGCCCGCTGGGAGATCCAGCTGCGCATGCGCAGGAATGAGATAGACAACCTCGGGATATCCAATAAACAAGCCTCCTTCGCTGAACAGTACAAACATGCTTTTTTCGTCGACTGGCGGGTCTGTGACAGGCTAAAACGACAGCTGATGCCCCGCTGGGACTATGTCCTCGATACCAATACAAAGGACCACCCCAAACTGGTGGAAGGCAAGGCCATGCTAAAAGCCCTTGAACAGGCCGCGTGCCGGCCCTTCCGCGTCGTTCCCTTCTTCGATCCCGGCCCCTGGGGAGGCCAATGGTTAAAAGAGGTTTGCCAACTGGATAAGAATGAGATCAACTATGCCTGGGGCTTCGACTGCGTGCCCGAAGAGAACAGCCTGCTGCTGAAGTTCGGCGATATCACCGTTGAAATACCTTCCATCAACCTCGTTTTCCACCAACCCCAGGCTTTATTAGGCGAAAAGGTCTTTGCCCGTTTTGGGGACGAATTCCCCATCCGCTTCGACTTCCTCGACACCATGGAAGGGGGCAATCTGAGCCTGCAGGTCCATCCTCTCACCGGCTATATCCAGGAGAAATTCGGTATGCATTATACCCAGGACGAAAGCTACTATATCCTGGATGCCGCCGAAGAGGCTTATGTTTATCTTGGATTAAAAGAAAACATAGATCCCCAAGCCATGATCGACGAGTTGAAACAGGCCCAGGAAACAGGCCAATCCTTCGACGCCGAAAAACACGTGGCCAAATGGCCCGTAAAAAAACACGATCACTTTTCCATCCCCGCAGGTACCGTACATTGCAGCGGCGCCAACAGCGTGGTGCTGGAGATCAGCGCCACGCCCTACATCTTCACCTTCAAGCTATGGGACTGGAACAGGCTGGGACTGGACGGCAAACCACGCCCCATCAATATCGAGCATGGTGAAAAAGTGATCCAATGGAGCAGGACGGAATCCTGGGTCGATAAAAATATCCTGCACCTCACGACTGTCCTCGATAAAGAGCCCGGCATCTGCGAAGAAAGGACAGGGCTGCACGAAACAGAGTTTATCGAGACACGCCGCCATTGGTTCGATAAAAAGGTCCATCACCACACAGAGGGAGGGGTCAATGTGCTCTCCCTTGTGGAAGGCAGGGAAGTCATCGTGGAAAGTCCCACCCATGCTTTCGAGCCCTTTATCGTCCATTATGCAGAAACCTTTATCGTTCCGGCAGCCGTGGGCGGATATGACATTACGCCGTACGGCGAGTCGGCCGGACAGCAATGCGCTACCATAAAAGCTTATGTAAGATAAAAACAAACAAACCCCTGCATTGCCATGAATAATTCTTCCACCGCCTTTATCATAAAAGTCTCCGTCGTGGCAGCCATCGGTGGACTGCTCTTTGGTTATGACACCGCCGTGATCGCAGGCGTCATCGGGTATCTCCAGGTTAAATTCCACCTTTCTTCCGTCATGGTGGGATGGGCAGCCAGCAGCGCTATCTGGGGCTGTGTGGCCGGCGCCATGTTCGCAGGGTATCTCAGCGATCGCATAGGAAGAAAAAAGGTGCTGATCATTACAGCCGTCCTGTTCTTTATCTCCTCGCCGGCAGCGGCATTCGCAGGCAGCCTTACCGAATTCATCCTCGCCCGTCTTATAGGAGGGCTGGGCATCGGCGCCGCCTCTATGCTCTCTCCCTTATACATATCCGAAATAGCCCCGGCCAGGAACAGGGGTCAGCTGGTCAGCCTGTATCAGCTGGCCATCGTCCTCGGGATCAACCTCATTTATTTCGTCAACCTGAAGATCGCAGGCATGGGTGACCAGGCATGGAACATCGAATGGGGCTGGCGCTATATGCTGGCTTCCGGCATGCTGCCTGCCTGCCTTTTCTTCCTGCTCCTGTTCTTTGTTCCCGAAAGCCCCCGCTGGCTCATCAGCAAAGGCAATAATGAGGTGGCCCTGGGCATACTGGAAAAAGTCAACGGCAGGGATGGCGCACAAACAACATTAAAAGAAATCAGCGATACACTCAGACAGGAGAAAGGCACCATAAAAGAATTGTTCAGACCGGGTCTGCGCATGGCGATGATCATCGGCGTCATCCTCGCCCTTTTTTCCCAGATCACAGGTATCAACGCCATCATCTATTATGCTCCCGAAATATTCAAGAGCGCCGGTTTTGGCGCGGAGTCGGCCTTTACACAAACAGTCATCATCGGTGTTATCAATACCCTTTTCACTTTTGTTGCCATCTGGCTCATCGACAAAGCCGGGCGCAAGACCCTTCTCCTATGGGGCGTCTCCGGAATGATCATCTGTCTGCTGGCCGTCGGCGCCTGCTATTACTACCATGTTGCCGGAGGTCCCTGGCTCCTCATCTCCATCCTGGGTTATATCGCCTTCTTCGCCTCCTCCCTCGGCGCCGTACCCTGGGTGCTTATCGCCGAGATCTTCCCCACCCGTACAAGAGGCATTGCCATGTCCTTTGCCACCGTGATATTATGGGTAGGCGTGCTGCTCATCACCCAGCTGACCCCTGTCCTATTGGAAAACCTGGGCGGCGCCTTTACGTTTTGGATCTTTATGATCAATGCCATTATCCTGCTGCTGTTCACCTGGAAAAAGATCCCCGAGACAAGACAGCGCACCCTGGAAGAGATCGAAAAAAGCTGGACAGGCCGGATAGCCGACAGGTGACACAGGGGGACTGGTGATGCATGGTGACTGGTGACACATGGTGGCAGGAGAAAGGATCATCATTTAAATATCAGTACTCTCACCGGTCCCAGCAGTCCGGAAGGGGCCAGCGGGCTTTCCGGCTTATAAGGATTTACATTCAACCAGGTCTTCCGCTCATCCGCGGAAAGCCGGCTATCCCCGATCAGCCGGTTCACCCAGGTATTTGCAACCTCTATCGACACATCGTTTGCTCCCTTCTTCACCGCACCCGTGATATTCACCCGGTAAGGTGGCGTCCATGCACCACCCACATACTTTCCATTTACCCTCACCTTCGCCATCGCCTGCACCATGCCCAGATCGAGATAGAGCTGCCTGCCCTCTGCGCCGTCAGATAAGAAAACCGCATTCCTGTACACTGCCGAGCCCGAATAATACCGGATAGCGCTGTCGCCACACCTGCTCCAATCCATAAGTGTATCAAACACCACCGGAGCCGCAGGTCCCTGCATGGCTGTATCGAAATACGCTCTCCAGGGATCGGGAAAATCCACCGTCTTTGCAGGTGCGGGGAAATTGGTTGCCGTGGCCGCGGTGGGGGTGTGAAGGGCTGAGCGGGTGGAGTTGGCGGACCGGATGGAATTGGCGGAGTTGGTGTGACTGGCAGAGCGGGCAGTCCAAGCGGGGCTGGGACTCTTGCGAAAAACTATAAAAAAGCTCTGATGGCTTTCCATCGTCAGCGGCACTTTCGTCACCCCACCCTCCGGCACAAATTGCGGCAGCCTCCGCACTTCACCCAACTGCGGGTCAAAAAGAAAAGGCTCCTTCTCCTTCACACGGAATAAAGGTTCGGCAAGCACTTTGTCATCCGACTGGTTGCTGACAAAATAAATATCCTCATCCGGCAAAGTGCGGTGTATATACAATAGAGGATCGCTATCCTTCACAGAAAAATCAGGTGATAATTTCAACCTATTCAAAGCTTCCTGCATGGTAAGTCCATCTATCACCATTCCCTTTCCTACCATATGCGTCTTTACCGTCTTCCCATCGATGTTCCCCCACAGCTCCTTTGCCAGACGACGCACTTCCCGGTCCGCATTACCATAATCCTCCAGGCTGGGAGAACGCTCAGGCGCAGGCCCCATCAGCACGCCGCCCTGACTCACCAGCTCATGTAAACGACGCAGCACGGCGGGACGCATGGTAGCGAGCTTCGGCAGCACCAGCACCCCGTAAGACAACCCATCCGGCAGGGTCCACCGTCCGTCCCTTACAGACAATCTTTTTTCAATGACCTCCGCATTGATATAATCATAAGCATAACCCCTGGGCAATTCCGGGTCCCGTACGCCCGTCATCTTCGGCGCATCCTCCCCGATGAAATAAGCCACATCCGCAACATACCGTCCCTGCTGCAACATAAAATTGCACCGCTTCAAATAAGTGGTAAACACATCCAGCTGGCTAAACCATGTATTATGCCGGTTGAACTCCGTACCAAACCATGTATTGACGCCCGGCATCCGCTCATCAGGCTGTGAAATGAATACATGGAGCAATGTATTGTTGATCCCTTCCGTAAAAAACCGGTCGCCCCTCGGCTTTAGCAAGGCGGGATACCTTGCATAGGTGCCGCCCCCGGCAGTAAAAGACTCCGCGGACACCTTGTTCTTTCCATAGATATGAGCGCTGGAAGAGGCCGCCCTGTTCTCGATATTACCCAGATCACCTTCACTCCAGAATTCCCCTCCTATTTCATCGGACTGACCACCATATTGCAGGAACTCCCCCGGGAACCCCCAATGCCCATAATTTTCCAGCCAGGTCGTAAGACCATTCCGGTGGCTTATTTCCCGTAGCCCCCCTACATAATCATATGCTACTTTGTCGGCGATAAAACGCCGCAGGTCCCAGAGGAACCGGTCGCTGCGGTCTTCGCTTCCCACTACCCGCCCCTGCATCACAGGGATATAAGGCAAGGGGTCATACCCATACCGGGCCTTGAAGGCGGTAATCATTCCATCCGTCCAGTTCTGACTACCTACTTCATAGCTGTCCTCGATCACCACTTTAAAGCTCGTACGGTCCTCCTTTGGTATACGTCTCAGGATCTCCCCTATAAAAGCGTCAAAATTTTCGGCCACATGCTTCCGGTTCATCTTATCCCCCTGCAATCCCCTGCCCTCCGGCTGTGCAGGGCTGTTCACCACTCCCGTCGGCATCATGCCCGTCCGCAGGACCACCCAATCCCCCGGCGGCGCATTCCATTGCAAAAGCCCCTTTCCATCCATATAGGAAGAAATATCCACCACCTTTCCCGCATCGATGACAAGCCCCGTATCCGTCACCTCCGGCTGCGCCGGCCATTGGTATTCCTTCCAGTAAGGCAGCGGCGTAGGGTACATTTTTGCAAGCGTTTTTTCGATGTAGCTGCCTACCGCCGGCGCGGCGGATAATTTTAATTCCCGTATGCCGGCGCCCGCCGACCTTGCACGAAGAATGATCCGGAAAACATGACCTCTTACGGCAGGGAAAGAGACAGCCAGCGGCCCATAAGGATCAAAACCCGTATTCAGGGCATCATTGCTCCTGTCCATAACAAAGCTCTCCACTTTCCGGAATGCACCGTTCTCTTCCACCTGTATCTCTCCCTCCACCTTCATTCGTCGCAACGCCGGTACGATGATGAGGCTTCGTGCCGTAAACGAAGTGTCCTCCCGCAAGGTGACGGCAAATTCGCCCGTGTCGGGCAAGGGCGCCTCTGTCCTGTAATCGATGTTATTGTTGTACTCCCGCGGCCGCGGATAAGCGATAACCCTCACATCCTGGAAGGTGTCGGAAGGCGCCGGCAGAACGATGCTGATCTTTCTGCCACCCGTCACAGGTGTTTCAGTGGCGGTCAGCCGCCGCATGGCTTCTCCCGGATGGACCCAGGGACCTCCCATCCCGCTCCATCCCGGGCTGTCGAATATGCCGATGTCGATGTGCAGCTGAGAAGCTCTCTTTAATGCCGCATGCAGGATATCCCACCATTCGGGAGAGAATAGCTTTATCTTCCCCGCGGGCGTTTCATCGATGCCCACATTTCCGATAAAAGCACGATTGATCCCCGCCTTTTTCATCGACTCCAGGTCCTTCACCACCCCTTCTTTGGAAATATTACCTGAGATCCAGTACCAATATACGCTGGTACGGAGAGAGTCCGGGGGCGTATAAAAACCCGAGGTCATCCTTACCCAGTGGTTCCCGGCTTCCTGTCCCCGGGACAACAGCGCAGACATACATAAAAAGATAAAACAGGGCATGCATCGTTTGACTATGATCAGATCCATAACAAAAAGATAAAGACCCAATTTAAACTTCTGTACGCTATCTTTCATCCTGTACCGTCATGTCCCTGCCGGTCATGACCCCGACACCTTGCCGACCGGGAACTTCCGGAAATTCCAGACCATGCTGAGGAGCCACAGCCGGCCGATGAGATTGCTGCGGCTGGTTTCGATGTAATTAGGACCGATCCCCTGGGATATATTGCTGGCCCCATTGAGTATATTGAAGACGGAAAGACGGATCTGGCCGCTGTGGTTGCGAAAAATGCTTTTATAGGCAGCAGCATTCCAATAGCTGATGGCCCGGGCAGGCAAAGAACCCTGGGAGCCCGTCTGCTGCCAGTTATAGAAAGAGGACACCGTGACGGTCCAGGGCAACTGATAGGAAAAGCTCAATGTATAATTTTGGATCCAGGTTTGGGTATTTTGGTCGGCGTTCAGCGAATAGGCATTCGTATTGTAATCCAGCGTGGCATTGACGTCGACAAAAAGCTTTTCCGAAGGGCGATAGTTCAGCTTGAAGATGGCGCCGGCATAGGTCGCATTGGTATTATTCCGCAGACCATTCAGGAATCCGTTCTGATGATTATACTGACCATGCAGCCCGATGCTGCCGTTGCCCTGCCGGGCCCAGAGGGGGAACCCATAGGTAAGGTTGGAAGAAAAATTGAAATTACCATTGATATTGACATATTTCAGCTGCTGGACACCGCCTGTAAGCAGCACCGTGGAAGCCGTGATGGCATCCTGCGTAAAGCCCCCCTGTAAGTTCAATTGCCAGTTTTGAAGGCTCTTTGTATTAAAGCTGTTGAACTCCATTTCCATATTATGCTGAAAAGACTGACGAAGATCGGGATTGCCCACCTTCACCAGGAATGGATTGGTCAGATCAGGCAATGGCTGCAACTGGTCGATGGAAGGGGTCGAGCTGTACCCCGAATACCCGAATCTCAATGTTCGCCCCTGCGCCAGCGTCCATATGAGGTTTGCACGGGGAAACCAGTTGGTAAAATGCTGCGCGATATGGGCCTTCAACGTATAGTTCTGGTTATCCAGGTCGGTCAGCTGTACAGCCAGCCCCAGCTGATATCTGAACCTGGTATTGTCCGCGTTGAAGCCCGCATGAAAATTCTGGACGGTCGTCCTGTTGAAAAACCTGTTGGTGGTCAGGGTGTCCAAAATGTCCCACTTGCCCGTCGTGCTGTCATAATCAAAACTTTGCTTATCGTTATGACTGGTATTGCTGCTCATACGATAGCCAAAATCCAGGATATGATGAGGACTCAAAGGCTCTGTATAGGATAGCCGGACAGCATAATTGTCCCCATTGGTGGTCTGGGAGGATCGCTGATCCCGCAGCGTATGTTGAGAAAGGTTCCCCAGGCTGTCAAAAGCGTTGACAAGAGAATAGAGCCCTGCTGTCTGGTCCTGCCTGTTGCCGGATTGATTCAACCCGATATAAAAAGTGCGCCCCTTTTTCCGGAAACGTGTCCGGAAGTCCAGGTTATTGTAAAACGAATGACCCGTGACATGACTGGTATTCCTCGTCTGCCCCTGGCTGCTGCGCCAGCTCTTTCCAGGGCCGTCGTGCCCTTGTTGAGTGATGATACCCACCGTATCCAAAGAGGCATTCTCCCCGGATTGAGGGCTCCAGTTCGATTGGATGTTCAGCGTGCGAAAACTGTCGATCTGGTATTCCAGCCGCGCGTCGATACGACCCGATGTATTCAGATTAGAGGAATTGCTGAGCCGGTCCTCGATAAGCGAGGAATCGCCAAGAAAGGTCTGACGGTTTGAAGTCCTCGTCTGGGAACCATGGCTTCTGAAAACACCCGCGTTTACGATAGCCGTTACTTTCTTGCTCAGCTTATCCCGGTAATTCAAATTACCGTTGGTAAGGGTCTGGATACCGCTGGACGTAGGGCCGATGTTATTTTCCGTACCATTGAACTGGTTGTTGATATTGTTGGTCTCTCCGTTTATAAAAATATTACGTGTCCCTCCCAGGCTGGCGGCCGTCCCGCCCGCGGCATAACTGTTGTCATTACCCGCACCTGCATATGCTTTGCCAAAATAGCCGCTTTTCCGGTCCTTTTTCAATTTGATATTAAGGGTCTTGCCACCCGTGTTGTCACGGATACCTGTAAGTTTTCCCTGCTCGGTCTGCGTGTCGAAGGCCTCCACCTGGGCAACGATCTCCGCAGGCAGGTTCTGGGTGGCGGTCTTGATATCCCCCAGAAAAAATTCCTTGCCGTCCACCAGTATCTTGTCGATCTTCTTTCCCTGCATGGTGACATTTCCATCCTTGTCCACCGCGATCCCCGGTAATTTCTTAAGCAGGTCCTCCACCGTAGCATAAGGCCGGGTGGGATATGCGCCCGCGTTAAAGCCGATGGTGTCGGATTTGACGATAACGGGAGGGATATTCGCCTTTACAATGACCTCCATCAGGGGCTTGTCGGATCGTTGCATCCGGAAACCGGTAGTGATATCCGACGTGTCCTTTCCAGTTATGACGAGTGTAAGTGTATCGGGTACATAGCCCAGGTAAGTAGCGATGAGATGATACTTTCCAATCTTCGGGATCCGAAGTGCAAAGCTGCCGCTTGAATTGGTACGTACAGTTTGAACGGGATGCTCCCCTTTAAAAGGCCAGCAGGAGATGGTAGCCTCTTCCATAGCGGTTCCCGAAATACTGTCCTTTACATTACCGCGGATATAATGCGTTGCCCCGCGCGTCTGGGCCCGCAAGGTCTGGGACAACACCAGTAATAGGATAGGTAAAACCGCTATGGAACGCATCGGGTGAAGTTATCTCAACCGTCGCATTTCCCCAAAAAAACAGACATTCCAACAAGTTAAATTACAACAAAAGACTCCCAAATTGATAGATCTGTGCAATAGTGGAGGGCATTTTACGTTCATAAGCGTATACCCCTATTATCCCTGTAATGACCGTTATACACCGTAAGATCACCTGGCTGCTGCTGTTTTCCATCTTTTCACTTTTTGTGGCAAGCTGGCTGATCTTTGTCAGCCGGAATAATCTGGAAAGGACAAACACCCGTATCAACCAGACCCATGAGATCATAGACATGATGCGGCAGATCAGTTTCTCCATTTCACAACCCGCTCCTCCCGCCGCATTACAGGCCGGTGTTGATACCCTTGCCAATCTTATGGAGAAATTCCATGATCAGCAGTCGGAGCTGGACTCGCTCCGGTATTACATCCGTCAGGCTCCAACGGCATCCCTCAGGAATACAACCCTGACCCTTTTGACCAACATGATACAAAAGGAAAAGGTCTTATTGAATGACCGCATCAACCAGAACAAGGAAGTCAATCAAAAAGTAGCCCGTGGCCTGATCATCGCCAGGATCATAGGCTTTATATTCGTCTCCATCGTCCTGATCCAGCTGAACAGGGATATCTCCCACCGCAAACGTATCCAGGAGCACCTGGAAAAAGCCATCAGCGATGCCCGGCAGGCCAAACAAATGCAGGAACAATTCCTGGCCAATATGAGCCATGAGATCCGCACGCCCATGAATGGCATCAAGGGCATGACCGACCTGCTCCTCGATACCCCCCTTTCACAAAAACAGCACGAACTGACCGGCACGATAAAAAACTCTGTTAACAACCTGCTGGTGGTCATCAACGATATCCTAGACTTCTCCAAG
>DASZVM010000534.1:0-3223 GCA_035547295.1 Puia sp.
TTATGATGATGCCATCATGAGCGTCCCGGACAACATCGTATTCCCCCGTGGCCTCCAGGGCCTGCAGCAGAATATCCAGGTTATTGTTCGGCAATATTCCCGAGATCCTGCGCCCGGCGATAGAGTCCCCTTCCAGCGTAACCGTTCTTCCGTAAAGGTCCCTGATCATCGAAGCCAGGTCGCTGATGGAAGTATGATCCAATATCAGCTTTTGGTCTTTCCACGCCAGCAGCATATCCTTACAGCCCGTCTTTCTTTCCAGCACGACAGGATCAAAGGTCACAAAATCCCCCGGCTTCATCAGCAGGGTCCTGCCATCTTTTGTACGAAGCGTAACGCTTCCTTCCTGCAGCAGCACATTGTCCTTTCCATGCCTGTTGGAAACATTGAACTGCGTACCGGTGACAATGATATCGAAATGTTCCGTATGGACGATAAACCTGCTTTTCGACGGCGTCTTCCGGACATGAAAAAAAACTTCGCCGTCCACCCAGACCTCCCTGTCCACGCCATCCCGCCAGTCGTCGGCATAGCTGATCCGGCTGTTGGCATTCATCATCACTTCCGTCCCATCCGGTAGTTGCCGGTGACTGATCTGTCCAAAATCAGTCCTCACCTCGGGACGGACCCGGTGCCCCATACGGGTGAAAAAAGCGCCGATAGCCAGCAATGCCAGTACCGAGGCTGCTGCGATCCAGCGATAACGGCCTATGAGTGATGGTTTCCGGACCTTAGGCTGCTCAGGTGCGAGTGTCTCTATTCTTTGGAATAAGGCTGCTTCCGCCCGCTGCAGCTGCTGATGAGAAGGCTCCTTTTCAGGAAGCCGGGTGGCTTCCAGCAGGCCAATAGCCTTTTTGATGAGAATATCACGGTCTGGACGGCCCGCCTTCCAGTCTTCCCAGGTATGGTCATCTTCTTTTCCCGGGTTATAATACCAGGAAAGAAAAGAGGGGTCTGATAAAAGGTCTTCCGGCTCGCGGTAATTCTCTGACATAAAAACTACTAATCTAGGCTTCCAGATCTGTAAAGATAGACTGCTCCAATCCATTGCGGAAGTTTTTTGGGTTATTTTTCAAACGATTGCGGAAAATTCTTTCGGATCTTGCGAAAAAATCGCATAATTCATTACATTCATTCTACGAATCAAACTCCTTTGAATACTGCTGACCAGAACATAATGCTTTGGGAATCTTTCCGCAAGGGAGATAAAGAGGCCTTTGCGACTCTTTTCAGGGAGCACTATGGCATCCTGTACCGGTTTGGCAACAAATTCACCACGGACACCGAACTGCTGGAAGACACTATACAGGAGTTGTTTATAGAGCTATGGCAGGCCAAATCCCGGGCACCGGTGCTTTCTGTAAAGGCATATCTTCTTAAAAGTTTGAAATACAAGCTATTAAAAGCATTCCGTAGCAACGGCCGGATTCTTCCCATCCATGACAACGGAGACATCCCTTTCGAGCTCAGCCATGAGACCCTTCTCATAAGCCAACAGGAAAGCGATGAGAAGAAACGCCAGGTGATAAAGGCCCTTGAACGTTTGTCTCACCGCCAGAAAGAGATCATTTATCTGAAATATTACCAGAACCTCAGCTACGAAGAGGTCAGCGAGATCATGAATATCAATTACCAGGTCGCCCGCAACCTGCTCTACCAGGCGATCAAATCGTTAAAGAACATGCTGGCCGGCTCAGTGGAATTATTTTTATTTTTTTTATTGACGACAGGCATTACATTTTCTTTGGGTGGAACACCTGCATGCGGACAAAAAGATTGTGCGAAATTGGACAATACAAAAAAAATTAGTCCAATTTCGACAAATATCTAATATCTGGCCTACGGCCAACGAACCTCCGGTTCGTTTTTGGCGCAAACGATTGCTCCAAATTTGCAGCATATGGGAAATAGAACCTAAATTCGCGGCAACTTTTTACAACGCAGGTCCCCCATATGGGATCCGCATCAAAACATTCTGAATATATGAGCATGGTAGACTCATTCGAGAAAATCCCCGTAAAAATTTTCAGTTCGTTAAATGAAGGTTCCCGTTACATTGGAAAGGAGATCGCAGCCCTGATACGCGACAAAGCGGCAAAGGGCGAGAAGGCTGTGCTGGGGCTGGCCACAGGATCATCCCCCAAATCCCTGTATGCGGAATTGATACGGCTCCATAAAGAGGAAGGGTTGAGCTTTAAGAATGTGGTCACATTCAATCTCGATGAGTATTATCCCATTGACAACGATGCCCTGCAGAGCTACAACCGTTTTATGAACGAGCAGTTGTTCGGCAAGGTGGACATCGATCCAAAGAACTGTCATATCCCAAATGGTGAATGGAAGAAGGAAAACATCAAGAACCATTGCGTGGAATACGAGAAGATGATCGAAGATGCAGGTGGCATCGACCTGCAGATCCTCGGTATTGGGAACAACGGGCACATCGGTTTCAATGAGCCCGGGTCCAGCATGTTCTCCAAAACCCGGCTGGTCCCCCTGGATCATTCCACCCGTATCGCCAATTCCCATGATTTTCAGAATATCTCTAAAGTGCCTCGCCTGGCCATCACCATGGGTATCAGCACGATCCTCAGCGCCAAAAAGATCATCCTCATGGGCTGGGGCCAGATCAAAGCCCCGGTGATCCAAAAGGCGGTGGAAGGGCATGTTACCGAACAGATCCCTGCCTCTCTGCTGCAGCAGCACAATGACTGTATGTTTGTGTTGGATGATATGGCTGCCAGTGAATTGACAAGGTTCAAATCGCCCTGGCTGACAGGCGAGATAGAATGGACACCCTCCGTCATCCGCAAGGCCGTCGTCAATATGGCCCTTAAGCTTGGCAAACCTGTTCTGAGCCTTACCGACAGCGACTATAATGACAATGGCCTCAGCGATCTGCTGGTCGAGAAAGGCGATGCGTATGAGATCAACCTGCAGGTGTTTTACCAGCTGCGGGACAGCATCACCGGATGGCCCGCAGGCCGCCCGGATGTTCAGAACCCCAATCGCCCCGAACGGAGCAAACCCTACCCCAAACGCTCGCTGATCTTCTCACCCCATCCCGACGACGATATCATCTCCATGGGCGGCACTTTTATGCGGCTGCACGACCAGGGGAATGACGTGCATGTAGCCTATCAGACCTCAGGCAATATCGCGGTGACGGATGAATTCGTCACACGGTTCCTGGATTTTGCCGTCGGTTTTGAAGAGCTGTCTG
>DASZVM010000535.1:0-6371 GCA_035547295.1 Puia sp.
GGGGAGAGGACCCTCACGAGCGGACGGATTATTCGGTATTCCTTACCAGCCGGATCGTAAAAGTCATCGTGGAGGCTAATGGTGTCGTTAAGCCAGTAAAGTTGGAAGCTGGCGCCGGCGAGCAGAGCGGTCTTTCTTTCAACCGGCGGTATTATATGAAGAACGGGCCTGTCATGTTCAATCCCGGTCCTTTAAATCCTGCAATTGCGGGTCCTGCCGGTCCGACAGATCCGGAGGTAGGCATATTGATGCTCAGGGATGCGGTGTCAGGGGCATATAAAGGCGGGTTAACCGTGTTTGCCATGCATGCCGACTGTATCGGGGGGACGGAGATGAGCGCGGACTATCCTTATTTTCTCGAGCAGACGCTTAAGAAGAAGTTCGGGAAGAAATATATTTCGGCCTTTGGTCTGGGGACTGCCGGTGACATCAATGATGTGGATGTAAAAAAGGATGAGCCCATTTATAGCGTTGCCAAAACGGAAAGGATCGGTGAGGCGCTGGGCAGAACGGTGATCGATGGATTGTCTGCGCTGCGGTTGATCGACCGGCCGGCGTTGGCGATGCTTTCTAAAAAGATACAACTGCCTTTGCTGGTGCCGACGGAGGCGCAGATAGATTCCGCTCGTGTGCTTATCAATAATCTATATGCGGTGAAGAAGACGGGAGCGTACGTGGCGAATGCGGGCGGCGAGTACGGGGATTTTTTGAAGCGGGTGGAAATGAGCAAATATCTTGCCCTGAAGGACAGGAAGAAGACGGTGACAGTGGAGGTGCAGGTGTTCAGGATCGATGATGAGACGGCCCTGGTGGGTTTACCGGGTGAGCTGTTTGTGGACCTGGGGCTTGCCATTAAAAAAGGATCTCCTTTCAAGCATACCATTGTCATGACCGTGTGCAATGACAAGACGAGCTATATACCTACGAAAAAGGCGTTTAAGGAGGGGAGCTATGAAGTGACGAATGCGGTGGTAAGGTCCGGGTCCGGGGAGATGCTGGTAGAGACTTCCCTGCAACTGCTGAAAGCGTTGAAGAAGTAATTGTGTCAGCTATTCAAGGTCCTGCGATATTCGCTGGGGGTCATATTCTTCAGTTTCCTGAATTGCCTGTTGAAATTAGCGAGGGTATTGTAGCCGCTGAGATAGGCGATGTCGACGATGCTTTCGTCCTTTTCACCTAAGAGCTTACAGGCATAGCCTATTTTTACTTTGTTCAGGTATTCCACGAAGGTGACCTTGTGATGCTGTTTGAAAAAATTACAGAAGGCGGTGACTCCCATGTTCACTACTCCGGCGATCTCGGGGAGGGTGATGTCCTTTGTAAAATTGTTCATGATATATTCCGTGATGACGTTGAACCTGTCTGAGCCGGCGCCGCTGTGGATCTCATAATTCGGGCTGGCCAGGAGTTCGAGTTCCGTGGAGCCGGAGAGGATATCGAATATGGTAAAGAGGGAAGCGAGGCGTTGGAGGCCGTTCTGCTCCAGCATGTCCTTCATCAGACGGCTTATTTTTTCCCGTGTTCTTCCTTTGATGGCGATGCCCCGGCGGGCAAGCTTCAGTTTTTTTTTGAGTACCTCGATCTCGGGGATGTTGAGAAAATATTCTCCCAGGAATTGCTCTACAAATTGGATGACGATGGCTTTGGCAGGGGATTTGACCTGTCCGTTGATATATTTTTCGTCATTTATCCATACGTGGGGTAATTCCGGGGCCATGAAGACGAGGTCGCCTTCGTCGAAATAGCCGATGTGGTCGCCTACCATTCTGCGGCCTGTGCTGTGGATGACCAATACCAGCTCGTATTCCGGATGGAAGTGCCAGGGGTAGGGGAAGAAGGTGCCCTTTTCTTCAAATACGATGAATGATCTGTCAAGCTCCTGGGGTAAGCGATATTCAACGGCCTTCACACACGGAATTTTAGTATCCCAAGATACGAATTTGCCGCAGACTTCGTGGGAGATCGGGTAATTTTAATGTCCTGGCGAGGAATGCCTGTGCCAGGATGCAGGTGGTGAGGTCCCATGGCGCCTTCCTGAAGAACCCGTGCGTCTGTCCTTCGGCGATCCAGTTCTCGCAGTCGACGCCTGCCTTTTTCAGCTGTGTGCACAGGCTATCGGCCAAATCTTTCCAACGTTTGTCCTCACTGCCAAAAAAGAAGATGGAAGGTGGAAAATTCGCGCCGGCCGATGCAAAGGGTTCGATCGAGGGATCATCGTCCAGACTATACGCGGGGTTGAACAGTACCAGCGCCTGTGCGGACGGCTGGATCGAAAGGTCGTCACCGGGATCGTTTAGCTTTTTGTTCAATAGCGCCATGGTAGCGAGATGCCCTCCGGCTGAACCGCCACCAAGGACGAGCCTGCCTGTATCGATACCCAGCTGTTTTGCATGGCCTTTCACCCAACGGATGACGCTTTTGGCATCTACAATACCAGTGTCCTTGCCAAGCAGCCGGTAGTCTGCGGTTACTGCCACGAAGCCCAACTGCGCGAAGTAACGGGACTGCCAGCTCAATTGCGACCGTTTGCCTGTGGTCCAGCCGCCTCCATGAAACAGGATGATGGCCGGGCGGGGTTTTTCTATTGGCGGAGCATATACATCCAGCTGTAATCTGAAGGTGTCTATTTTTTTATAAACATAGGTCGTCATGTGATAGGAGGTAGTATCAACCACGGATTGCGCAAAGGGGTCCTTTGCCGGCGCATCGGAGAATACGATGTAGGCCAGTCCCCTGATCTCATACCTGTCATCGGGGTTCAGCACTTTTACCTGTACTGTATGTTTCCCTTTTGGCAGGGGATATTTCCAGGTCAGCTCCAGTCTCCGTGTTGTAAAATCCGTCGGCAGGGCGAGGCTTTCGATCTTTTTTCCATCGAGCCATACTTCCGTCCGGAAGACATAACCGGAGCTCTTATTATTATTCTTTGCCCGCGCCACTCCGTTGAGTACAAAGCCTGTACCCTCGAAATCAAAAGTAATGGTATGGTCCGCATTTATGGCGATATCCTCTTTTTTTACGGGGTACAAGTTCGGGAAGCTTTGTTCCAGTCTCACAGCTTTTGGCTCCTGGGTCTGGATGGTGACGGACCCGTTGCCGGCGTGTCCGCCGTTGCGTTTGATGTTTTCCAGGGCATGTTTGTAACCGATGGCATAGACCTTATTCAATGAAATGGTGGTATACTTGAAGTCGATGTCTTCCGAGCCTTTGAGACCTTTTTTCCAGTATTCCGGCAGCTTGTCATAGCCGAGCACGGTTCCCAGTATGCCGCCGGCAGAGGACGGGTTGCAATCCGCATCCTGTCCTGCCCGTGCTGCGATATCCAGGGTCCGGCCGAAATCCCCGTTGCCATACAACAAGGCCATTACGACATAGGCGCTGTTGATCGTCGCGTCTATATCAAAGGGCAGGAAGATGCCTTCGGGACAGGCCCTGTCGCTGGACCATTTCTTTTGCAGCTCATACCATGTGTCGTGCCAGTCGCCGGGATATTGCTGATGCCAGCGGATGACATCGGACATGCATTGATGGTAGGTACTGGCCTGAGGGATGGTCTTTAGGGCTTCATTGACGATCCAGTTTATATTATCGGAGAGGAAGGCAAGGGAGTACATCGCTCCGAAGTAGACGCCACCATACCAGCCGTCCCCGTAGTTCATGATATGCCCGATCTTATCGCTGATGGCTGATGCGGCATTCGGCATACCGGGACTCATCAGACCGGCGTAGTCGCACTCGATCTGGTAATCGATGTCATCCGCATGGGGACTGTTGATCCAGTTGCCGCTGGCGGGTGGCTTTATACCGTTGAGGATATTATAGCGGGCTGCCTGGTTGGCGTGCCATAGCATATAGCCTGCGTGGGCAAAGGCGCCGGCAAAGGAGTCTACGGGGGCGTCCAGGCCCAGGCGTTCGAAAACGTCGACGAATGTAAGGTCCATGTACAGGTCGTCATATAGTCCCGGGGTCCCCAGCATCGTCCTGCGGATATATCCTTCGTCATAGAACAAAGGCTGATAATCCTGGATAAAGGTGCCGTTGTACCGGAACTCGTACGGGCCTCCGAAGGTCACTCCGATGGTTTGGCCGGCCCAGCCGCCTTTGATCTTGTCCTTTAGCACGGTTTCGGGTATGGTCACTGTCGAGCCTAAGCGTGCCTGGTTTTGTGCCTTTATCCCCGCGGAGGGCGAGCAGAATGCAGCAATCAGTAAGAGGATGGCGATTGGTTTCATTTTAGACCTTTGTAATGGGTTAAGTATGTATGTAGGTTGTTTTTGTCCCGGAGGATGAACAGTCCTTCGTTTGAATGGCTTTCCAGGAAGGTTACGAGCGCTTTTATGCGTGCTTCCAGTGTTATATCGGGTGTTTTGGCGGATCTCAGGGTTAGGATCTCCAGGTCTGCGATAGCGTAGTCCAGGATCCATGTGAGGCGCCGGAGGTTTGCGGCCGGTGGGGTATGGAGTGGGACTGGGGTGCTGTGTGGACGTGGGAGTGCCGGGGTGCCGTGGGATATACGGCCGGTCAGCTGCGTCCTGCATTTTTTCAAGGCCGTTGCTGCCGAATCCAATGCCTCTGTGGATCTCAGGCGTGTATAGGGGATGCTGTTATATTTTCGCACTACTTCTTCCAGCGTCTTATATATTGACAAAGCTATGGGTTTTACGCTTTCATACCGCACTTTCAAGAGCTCATCGATCAGGCTATCCACCTGTGTCTCCGGGTCCCATGCCAGTCCGGCCAGGACATAATGGTTCAATTCATAGGTGTACCAGTCTCCCGGCTCGGCATACGTGGAGATGCCGCGGAACCCCATTGCTTTATACCATCGCAGCTCTTCCTGCATATAATGTGGCAGCAGCACGGGCAGCGATCTCCAGGCATATTTCCTGTAATAGGTGTAGATGCCCCGATCACCGGTAAATTGCCGGCGCCAATCGTTCATTGCCCGAAAATAAGGAGTATTGGCCGGGTTTGATGTATCAAAAATCGGTTGTTCGAAAGTTTGGTTGATGGGACAAATATCGACCAGCATATCATTGTTCAGCGCTACGTGTCGTGGCGGCTCCAGCACCTGGCCATAGGCGATGATCTCGACGGTCAGGCCTGGTCGGATCTTTTTTGCCATAGAATCTACCTGGTTCATCAGGGTTGCCTGTCTGTCCACGGCTGTACCAAGGGCAGCCATGGCGGGGCATTCGGCCCATTTTGCCACGTCCGGCGGCCAGCAATCGAAGATGTCGATCTCCGGGTGTTCCTGGAGATACCGGCGGATATTCTTCAGAAAATACTGCACTGCTTCCGGATCGGCGGTATTGAATACCAGGTTCTCCGTTGAATCCGGAGATCCTGTGCGGTTGCAGCCAAACCAGCCGGGGTGTTGACGGAACAATGCGCCGTCCGCCATTCTTGCGCTGATGAAATTTTGATATCCGTGTCCGCCTACTTCGATCAGCAGTCCTCTCTTTTTTAGCTCTGGGGTCAGCGTTTCCCGCCAGTTGTCCCAGCGTACCCGTCCGGCGCCCTGGTAATTCAGGGGGACCTGCAGGACGTTGAGCCTGACCTTGGGCATCCATTCGATGAGCTGCCGGAGATTTTCTATCGTATGGGTCCTTCCTTCTTCTACGTCCAGCTTTCGATATTTCAGGGTAGGTTCCTCCCGGATGGGGAGTGTGGCATCATATTCCAATGATGTCCTGTGAGGGATGAATTCTGCGTGACCGTCGTAGATGTCCAGGTTGGGGGCTGCCCATACGCATCCAAGTCTGTGGAGGAGGTCGTATACTGCGTAGAGGAGCGCCCTGTCTGAGCCCCCCGACAGCACGAGGTTTTTTCCCTGTGCTTTGATCTGGTAGGTCTCATATGGCAGGGAGTTTTCGTGAACCAGGCGGATGGAGGGGGTGGACTTTGTCGAAGTGTTGTTTTGTTTGAAAGCGGCGCCGGTGATCTTTGACAGATAGCGGGACAGCTCATCCGCTGCGAATTGTACGGTGGTGGAGGCGTCCGGTGGTATGGTGATCGATGACAGGGCTTTTTTGTTTTTTGCAATAGGGAACCGAAGGCTTCCCCCGGTGATATAGGTATTATGAGCGATCAATGTCTCCGGGTGTGCCGTTCCCTTCCGTCCGACGTTGAAGATCACCACCCCTTTGTCCGTCACGATCGTATTTCCGCGAATGATATTATGCGAGTGATCCTGCGTGATATTGAAAACTCCCCATTCATTTGCATTCACTTTGCGCCGGATGATCGTATTGTCTTCGATCCGGCAGCCTTTGCCGCGCCATAGCGCAAGAAACTGCTGGAAATCGTCACTAAAGTTCCGGTATATCCGAAAATTCCTATAATCCGGGGCTTTCTTTACATCTTTCCAC
>DASZVM010000536.1:0-9242 GCA_035547295.1 Puia sp.
CAATGCTGCCGTCAGCGCACAGGGCAATACGAACCAGGCCGCTCTGGCCAACCGCAATCTGCTGGTGCCCGCTGACCTGCCCAATGCAAGACCCGAGCGCATCACCTCCTTCGAGGTAGGTTATAAAAGCGTACTGCTGGACAATACCCTGGTGGTCGACGTGGACGCCTATATCAACTCCTATAACGGGTTCCTCGGACAGGTGCAGGTGTTCGTCCCACATGGAGTGACCATCGGCACCGACACTGCCGTGCTGGCCATGCTGGATAAGAACAGGAATTCCCAGGACCGCTACCGTGTCTATACAAACGCCAAGAATACCTATCACAACTTCGGGTCCGCCCTGTCCGCAACCTATAATTTCTATAAGAAATATACCCTGGGCGGCACGCTGAATTACAATCAAATGAAGTCCAATAAGACCAATGATGTCTTTGTCACCGGCTTCAACACGCCGAAATGGTCGGGCAATATCTCTTTCGGCAACCGGGAGATCGTAAAGAACATCGGCTTCAACATCGTATGGAGATGGCAGGACAGTTTCCTCTGGGAAAGCCCCCTGGTGACAGGGAATATCTCAGCTTTCAGCACCGTGGATGCACAGGTGAGCTTCCGTCTGCCCAAGCTGTATTCCACCATCAAGCTGGGAGGGTCGAATATCCTCGATCACCGCTATCTGCAGTATGCGGGAGGACCTACCATCGGCGGGCTTTATTATGCCGCCATTACCATCGATGGCCTGCTGAAATAAAGTCTATACAATGGCCAATATTCTATAAATTTGGGGGACTATTATGGAACTAAACGACCAACCGATAAAGGTATTACCCGCGGAAGGCAGGGAGGAGCAGGAAAGCAACCGGCTCTTCCCCGTCTTCTTAAAGCTGGAGCAGCTGTCCCTGCTGATCATCGGCGGAGGCAGAGTGGCCCTTGAAAAGCTGCAGGCCGTCCTTTCCAACGCGCCTGCTACCCGGATAAAGATCGTCGCCCTCGCCGTATCCGAAGGAATGGCTGTCGAGGCGGCCAGCCATGACCATATCGAAGTAATAGAAAAACCTTATGACAGCAGCGATCTGGAAGGAGCCGATCTCGTCATTGTGGCCGTAAATGACATCCCTGTGGCAACACAGATAAAAGTGGACGCACGCAAGGCGGGCAAGCTAGTAAATGTAGCCGACAAACCCGAGCTCTGTGATTTTTACCTCAGCTCCGTCGTAAGAAAAGGCAACCTGAAGATCGCGATCTCCACCAATGGCAAATCCCCCACCATTGCCAAACGGTTAAAGGAAGAGATAGGCAGCATGATACCCGATGAAATGGAGAGCGTGCTGGACAATATGCAAACCATCCGCCAGCGGATGAACGGGGATTTCAGCGAAAAGGTCCGGCAGCTGAACGATCTTACCAAGGTGCTGGTTGCCAAACAGGACGTCACCGGCAAGGCGGAGATCCTGCACAAGCCGGCCCCCGGCAAATGGATGCAGGTGGTGAAATGGTGCCTTTTCGCTTTCCTGTTCATGATATTGGGACACGGCCTTCTCTCGCTTATTCCCCTCCGCGATATCGGGGCCTATATCCACACCATTCCGCAGGAACATATCCATGGCTTTCTCATCATGCTGCTTACAGGCTTCCTGGCACAGATGGTGGACGGCTCCCTGGGCCTGGGATATGGTACCATTTCCACCACCTTCCTGTTGGCAAATGGCGTTAGCCCCGCCATCGTCAGCAGCCGCGTACACTCGGCCCGCGTATTTTCCAGCGGTGTCTCGGGATACAGCCACCACCGCTTTGGGAACATCAATAAAAAGCTGTTTAAAGTGCTGGTCATACCCGGCTGTCTGGGGGCCATCATCGGCGCTACCCTCGCTTATTTCGGACAGAAATATTCCGCCTATGTACGCATCCCCTTGTCCATTTACACCGTATACCTTGGATACTACATCCTGAAAAAAGCATTCAAGCGCAGGAACCCAAAAGACAAGGTACGACGGGCCGGATGGCTGGCTTCCGCCGGAGGCTTCATGGATGCCTTTGCAGGCGGAGGCTGGGGCACCCTGGTGACCAGCACGCTGATCTCCAAACGAAGGAACCCCCGGTATGTCATCGGATCGGTATGCCTGGCAGAATTCTTTGTCGTGCTGGCCAGCTCCATCACTTTTTTTATCCTGCTGAAACATATTCCGCTGATGGACGTAGCCGGCATGATCCTGGGAGGCATCATCGCAGCGCCCATCGCCGCCCGGCTGGTAGGTAAGCTGCCTATCAAGGCCATGTTCATCGCCGTTGGGTCGCTGGTGATCCTTGCCAGCTGCAATACCTTATGGAAGGCCATTTCCGCCGTGCTGCACAACCTGTAACCGCTCATAGCACCATCAGGCTGCACCCGCGGACATCACTGTGATCCATACGCCCGGAGACATCGAACCCCTCATCGTCGTGGATATATCCGATATCGTCCACCGCAATAAAGCTGCATGAATAAATATTCGCCAGATCGATGATATTCAACAGCCCTTCTCCCCTATCCGTGACGTCCAGGGGATCATCCTCTTTCCTCACCAGGACTTTCATCCATGGAGGGCAGTAAAAACGTCCTCCTCCGGACGAATAGGCCTGGGAAAGCAGCTCGGTCATACCATACTCCGCATGGATGGTATCCACACCCAGCCTTCCCTGTAAGAACCCATGCAGCTGTGGACGGGTGATCTCCTTACGGCGCCCTTTCATCCCCCCCGTCTCCATAGCGATGGTATGTTTTAGCTTCATGGAATATTTTTCCGCAAAATCCAGCAACGCAAAGGTCACCCCGATGAGCAATACCTTTTTACCAGCTGCTTCCAGTCTTTGCAGCACCTGGTAAAGCTTCTCGTGTTCATAGAGGTAAAAACCGCTGTCGGGGTGACCGCTGATCGCTATCAGCTCATGGACCATGACCACCAGGGAGGAATTCGACCGCTCCAGATAGGCCGGCAGCAGACCAATGATACAGTAGTCCTCCACAGGGCCGTAAAACTCCTTAAACCCCATGATAAAGCTCTTCCTGTACAGATCCAGGTCCTTCACCTCGTGACGGCTGCCACCCGTACCGGAAGTACCCGAACTTTCAAAGATAGCCTGTGGAACAAAATCTGTGGTCCGGACATCCCCTGTCTTAAAAAAACTCACGGGTAAAAAGGGTATCTTCTCCAATGCCACCACCCCGGAAGGCTGAACCCCCAGGGTATCCACCCAGGCGCGGTAAAGCGTATTGTGCGCGTATTGAAAACGGAATATCTCTATTGCCAGACCGGTGAATCCCGAGGGCCGTACCCCAAAGATCTCCTTTTCCAACTTGGAAGCTAATGCCATATTCGTCAATAAATTGCAAAAATTTGTGTCCCACTGGACCTTTTCCGTCCATAAGGGACATTTTTCGCCCAAAATTAGGTAGGTTTGTATATATATCCATCCAGCATGAAGCTTTCGCGTTTTTTGTTACCCGCAGCACTGTTAACGATAACCCTCGCCGTATGGTCATGCAGCAAAAGCAATAACGGCAAACCAAAGATCAGCATAGAATCCATTCCTTCACCTATCCAACCCCAGCAGCAATTCGATGCCCTCCTGAAATTTTCTTCGGGGAGCAAGCTTTCCAAGGGCACGCTGCTGGCTATACGAGACAGATTGAACATAGCTCCGCCCCCTGTAGGTGTAGATAAGAGCGGCACCGATACGTTGCATATCCCGATCCCGGAATTTGCCGCTGATAAAGGTGAGTTTGAGTTCGTAATGTCCTACGACGATTACCTGCATTTCAGCGATGGCCTCAACGATACCCTGCAATTTAAATTTGCCGCCATCGATGCCGACAATATTTCCAGCGATACGGTGACCTCCTCTAAAATTGTTGTGATCAATCCTTAACCCGTAGGTTAATTTTAAGGCTTTGCTACGAAAATTATTCGATCTTTTTATTTTCAGCAGTCTCTACATCGCCTTGTGCGCCGTATTGATGGTATGGCAGACAAGTCAGCTGCTGCTGGGGACTTCCCCCCCGGGAAGACTGACAGGATTTGTTTTTTTCTCTACTATCTGCAGCTATAATTTCCATTGGTACCTCACCCCTTATTCCGTCAACCCGTCCCGTCGCGCGCTGTGGACACAGCAACATAAGATCCTTCATTTCATTCTCTACCTGGTAGGACTGGTAGGGTCGGCCGTTTACTTCTTCTACCTGCTGCCACACATACTGGCCCTTTGTTTCGGGGCCTTTGTCACCTTTCTTTATTCTGCCCCCAAGCTGCCATGGGCCGCTTTCCGCCGGCTAAGGGACATCGCCATAGGCAAGACCCTCTTCCTCGCCCTTGTCTGGACATACGTGACGGCCATCCTGCCCCTGATCATCGCCGACGTCACCTGGAAGACGGGTCCCGTTCTGTTTACCATCAGCCGCTTCTTCCTCATCTACGCTATTTGCATCCTGTTTGACTACCGTGACAGGGAAGATGACAAAAAAGACGGGATCAAAAGCCTGATCACCCTATTGAGCGAAAAAGGCATCGACAGGCTGTTCATCGCCTCGCTGGGCATCTTTGGGCTGAGCACCGTAACCCTGGGCTTTTTCCATTACCCCGCCTTTTATATCTTCCTGCTGCTGATACCGGGCATGATCACCGCCCTGCTATACAACAGGGCTAAAAAGGATTTTTCCGATTATCTCTATTATTTCGTGCTGGACGGTCTGATGATGTTTTCCGGTCTGTTGATGCTGCTGTTCCGGATTTAATCGATAAATTTGGCGAATAAATAAATACAATTAATTGCAAAATGGCAAAATCCACGAAGACCAGCACAAGATCCACTTCCATACTGACCGCCAGATCACAGACCTTCCTGAAAAATTATATCAACAATCCTTCTCCCGTAGGTTTTGAGAGCAGCGGACAACAGTTGTGGCTGGAATATCTCAAACCTTACGTGGACAGCTATTTCACAGACCCTTACGGGACAGCCGTAGGCGTGGTGAACCCCAAAGCCGCCTTTAAAGTGGTCATCGAAGCGCATGCCGACGAGATCAGCTGGTTCGTCAACTATATCACGCCCGAAGGACTTTTATATCTCAAGCGCAATGGCGGCGTGGATCACCAGATAGCTCCCGCCCAACGGGTGTTCATCCATGGTAAAAAAGGACAGGTCCCCGCAGTCTTCGGCTGGCCCGCCATCCATACCCGGCTGGGTAACCCCGACTCCAAGGAGCAGCAGCCCAAGGTTGACAACCTGTTCCTCGACACAGGCGCCCGCAGCCGTAAAGAAGTAGAAGACCTGGGGGTGTACATCGGGGCCGTCGTCACCTATCAGGCAGGTTACGAAGAGCTGGCCTACGATTACCTGGTAGGTCGCGCGTTTGACAACCGTGTCGGAGGGTTTATGATCGCCGAAGTAGCCCGCCTCCTGCATGAGAATAAAAAGAAATTGCCCTTTGGCCTGTATGTCGTCAATGCCGTCCAGGAAGAAGTAGGACTGAGGGGCGCTGAGATGATCGCCAGACGGATAAAGCCCGATGTGGCCATCATAACAGACGTCACCCATGACACCACCACTCCAATGATCAATAAGATCATCGAAGGCGATGTCGCCTGCGGCAAAGGTCCTTCCCTCGCCTTTGGCCCCGCTGTCCACAACAAGCTGCTGAGCCTCGTACAGGATGTGGCTGCAAAGCAGGAGATTCCCGTACAGATGAGGGCCGTCTCCAGAAGCACGGGCACCGATACGGACTCCTTTGCCTATGCGAATGACGGATGCCCTTCCGTCCTGATCTCCATCCCTCTCAGGTACATGCATACGACGGTAGAGATGCTGCATAAAAAAGACATCGAGCAGACCATTCAATTGATGTATGAGACCCTGCTGACCCTGACGCCGCAAACAAATCTCCGGTATCTATGATAAGAACCGTCTTGTTATACATCGACCCCGGCAGCGGCAGCTACCTGATACAGGTGATCATCGCCGCCGTACTGGGCGTTGCCTTTTATTTCAGGAACCTATGGTGGAAGTTCAGGTCTTTCTTCTCCAGGAATAAAAAAGACGAACAAAAAAACGGGAATAAAGATGCCTGAACCGCGGAATCACGGGGCGTCCTACAGGGATCCATCGGGTTTTGTATTCCAGGCGGACGGTATTTACTACAGACAGGTGCACCAGTCATACGCGGAGGACTATGAAAAGCTCATGAGCTCCGGGCTGTATGCCGCGCTGGTCGAAAACAAATGGCTTATCCCGCATCGTGAGGTCCCGGAGAACCTCACCGCATCCGCTGACTGGTACAAGACCCTTTTGCCGGATCAGATAAGCCTGCTTTCCTACCCTTATGAATGGTGCTTCGGACAATTGCAGGATGCAGCCCTGCTTACGCTCTCTGTCCTTACAGAGTCCCTCCGGCAGGACATGGTCCTGAAGGATGCCAGTCCCTACAACATACAGTTCCTCCAAGGCAGCCCCGTCTTTATCGATACCCTTTCTTTTGAAAGATACGATCCGGGCCTTCCCTGGGTGGCGTACCGGCAGTTCTGCGAATGTTTCCTGTTCCCCCTGTACCTGGCGCATTACCGCGGCATCGACACAGGGAAAATACTCACCGCATATCCGGACGGCATACCCGCAGAAGTGACAGCCCGGCTGCTGCCGCGAAAAAGCCGGTTCAACCCCGGCGCCCTGATGCATGTGCACCTCCAGACCATGATAAGACCCGCCTCCGGCACAGGCAGACCACCTGCCTTCAGCCGGCAGAAGCTGACACATCTCATCCAAAACCTCCGGCACATCGTAACGCGTCTAAAACCCCGGCCCACCCGTACTTCCCCCTGGAGCAACTATTACGATGATACCATCCTCAGCCAAAATTACCTGGATGAAAAACAACGGTTGTTCCGCGATCTCCTCAGCGGCGTCCATTTCCGGACAGCCCTCGACCTCGGGGCCAATGACGGCTTCTTTTCCCGTATCCTTTCCGAAAGAGGTGAAGCTTCCATCACGGCCATCGATGCCGATGCTGTCTGCATAAGCCGTCTGTACAGCGCCATCCGGGAAAAGAATATTTCCAATATCCTTCCCCTCTGCATCGATGTCCTGCACCCATCTCCAGCCATCGGCTTCCGGAATAAGGAGCGGGCATCCTTTAACGACAGGTTCCATGCAGAGTTGGTGGTAGCCCTGGCCCTCATCCATCACCTCGTGCTGGGCGCCAACATCCCGCTGCGCGCTATCCCGCCGTATCTCGCAGGACTAAGCACAGGCTGGCTGATCATCGAATTCGTTCCCCTGGAAGATAAAAAAGCGCAGGAGCTCATCCGGAATAAAGCCCGGTGGCATCTGCCCTATGACGCATCCTCCTTCGAACAATATTTTGGGGAACACTTCTCCATCGGGAAAAAAAGCAAGGTCCCGGGAACGGAAAGAATATTATACCTGATGAAAAAACAGCCCGTAAAATGAAGTTTCCTTTATTCTTATTGCTGCTGCCCCTTTTCTTTGTATTCCATGGTTACGTAGAAAATTTCCATTATATCCGGCCATTTGATTGTCTTCCGTTGCTGGGACTCTACCTCCTTGCGACACTGATTTGGTTCTTTATCTTCCGGCTTTTTCTACGGGACAATATCAAGGCAGCCCTGATGACATCCTTTATCATGGCGTTCTATTTCTTTTTCGGGGCTTTTCATGACTTCTTCCGGAGACATGACATTTTTCTTCACCGCTACGGCATAACCCTGCCGCTGTTCCTCCTGATGGCAGCAGTACTGTTCATATGGCTTAAAAAAAAGCAGCCTGCTCCCCGGGTGGGGAAATTCCTCAATTATCTGTTGCTGATCTACATGGCAGTGGACAGCATTACGCTGGTTTGGAACCTCGCCTTCCCTCGCGATACAGAAAAGATGATCAGCACCCTGCCAAACGATACATTCCGGAAGTGCGACAGCTGCCGGACGCCGGACATCTACCTGCTGCTTTTTGATGAATACTCATCCAGCAAAACGCTGAAAGACACTTATTGTTATGATAACGCCGGCCTCGACACTTTCCTGCTGCGGGAGAATTTCCATATCCAGCCGGACAGTCGCAGCAACTATTTCTTTACGCCCTTTTCCATGGCTTCCATATTGAACATGAGCTATCTCTCCAATTTGAAAGATCCGCAAAACGTCAGCGCCAACGATTATATAGAGATGCTGGATCCGACCCGGCCCGCGGCAGTGATCAGGTTCCTCGAAAGGCAGGGGTACGCCATTGTCAACAACTCTCCATTTGATCTGCCCGGCCACCCTTCCACCCTGGATCAGCCTTTTATTCCCGTCAAAACCCGGTTGATCGCCAACAGGACATTGTTCCACTATCTCATGCGGGATATTGGGTGGTGGTTCATCACGCACATTAAGGACGCGGACGTCCTCGAGGAAGACAAGGCAGCCGCAGTGTACAAAGGGAATAACACCGCTGTCGGAGAGACATTGGAAGAAAGCGCAACAGCCGCCGGCACACCCCGTTTCGTATACATGCATGTGTTCATGCCGCACGGCCCTTTCCTGTTCGACAGCCTCGGGCATATGAGGAAGATGAGCAAAGCTGCCCAGGATTATGATATTGCAAATCTCCCCAGCTATCTCAATTATATCCCTTATACCAATACGCGGGTAAAACAGGTTATATCCACCATAAAAAAGAATACCATGGGAAAAGCAGTGATCATATTCCTATCGGACCATGGCTATCGGTACCCGCCTTTTTTTGAGCATAATGAGCAGGTGTTCTTTAACAACCAGAATGCTGTTTACTTCCCCGATGGGGACTACCGGTTGCTGCACGACAGCATAAGCACCGTCAATGAGTTCCGGGTGATATTCAACAAGCTGTTTGATCAGCGCCTCCCTTTGCTAAAAGACTCCCTGATCTACCTGCGGGACGCTCCCGGCGTGGTGGGCAATAAAAAATGATCCGTATCCGGAAGAAACCCATTTTTCGGACATTTTAACTATTTTTGACCTTCAGGAAAATCCACTTTATGATAAGAAACGACTGGACAATAGAAGAAATTCAGGATATATACAATACCCCCTTGCTGGACCTGATCTACAGGGCCGCAGGGATACATCGCGAATACAACGAGACAGGAGAAGTACAGGTCTGTACCCTGCTGTCGATCAAGACAGGCGGATGCCCGGAGGACTGCGCATATTGCCCCCAGGCTGCCCGGTACAATACAG